>NZ_JBEYJU010000053.1:0-59271 GCF_040703965.1 Streptomyces sp. NPDC006655
TGGCTCCGCCACATGACCCGCCACCCCGCACGCCGATCGCACGCACCGAACGCCGCTCCTTCTTCCACGGAGATCCATCAGAAGGGCCCTAGGGCGACACCGCGTGGTGGGCCAGGGCCAGGTGCGGGTCGGCCTCGCCGGGGCCCGGAGCCGGATCCGCGTGCACCAGGGCCGCCGTCAGCCTGGGGACGGCGTGCAGCAACGCATGCTCCGCCTCGACGGCGATCACGTGCGCCTGCCGTACGGTCGCGTCGCCGTCGACCACCACCGCGACCTCGGCGCGCAGCCGGTGTCCGAGCCACCGCAGCCGCAGCTCACCCACCGCACGCACCCCCGGCACCTCGCGCACCGCTCGCTCGGCCCGGTCCACCAACTCCGGGTCCACGGCGTCCATGACCCGCCGGAACACCTCGCGCGCCGCGTCCCGCAGCACCAGCGCGATCGCGGCGGTGATCGCCAAGCCGACGAGCGGGTCCGCGAGGTGCCAGCCCAGCGCCGAACCGGCGGCGCCCAGCAGCACGGCCAGCGAGGTGAAACCGTCGGTACGCGCGTGCAGCCCGTCGGCGACCAGCGCGGCCGAGCCGATGTCCCGGCCCACCCGGATCCGGTACCGGGCCACCCATTCGTTCCCGGCGCATCCCACCAGCGCGGCCACCGCGACGGCCGGCAGATGTGCGACGGGGCGCGGGTCCAGCAGTCGTTCAGCCGCCGTCCAGGCGGCGAAGGCGGCCGACGCGGCGACCGTCAGCACGATCGCGAGGCCCGCGAGATCCTCCGCCCGCCCGTAGCCGTAGGTGAAACGGCGGTTCGCCGTGCGCCGCCCGAGCACGAAGGCGATCCCCAGCGGTACGGCGGTCAGCGCGTCGGCCGCGTTGTGCACGGTGTCCCCGAGCAGGGCGACCGAGCCGGACGCGACCACGACGGCCGCCTGGACGAGCGCCGTCGCGCCGAGCACGGCCAGCGACACCCAGAGCGCCCGCATGCCCCGCGCCGAGGACTCCAGTGCCGGGTCGAGCTTGTCGGCCGTCTCGTGGGAGTGGGGGGTGAGCAGGTGCCCGAGACGGTGCCGCAGGCCACGGGGGGAGGAGTGGGAGTGACCGTGCCCCGCCTCACGGCCGCCGTCACCGTCACGGTCATGGCCATGGCCGTGGGCGTGGTCGTGCGGGTGCCGGTCGCCCGACGATGCGTGCCTGTGCGTATGCGTTGTCGCGTGCTCGTGCTCGTGCGCGTGTTCGTGTTCGTGCCGGTCGCTCATGCGGCTCCCCTCTCCGGTGGGCGGGGCGTGGACAGACCGTGCCCTCGGCGCCATTATGTGCGTATGAGCGCACGCACGCACCTATCACCTGCGCATCATGCGCATCCGCGCAGCCCCGGCGAGGAGCAGTTCGCGCTCGCCGCCGAACTCCTCGCCCTGCTCGGCGACCGCACCCGGCTCACCCTGCTGCACGCGCTGACCACGGGCGAGGCGGACGTCACCACGCTCACCGAGGTGTGCGGCGCCGCCCGGCCCGCCGTCAGCCAGCATCTGGCCCGGCTGCGGCTCGCCGGTCTGGTGGGTACGCGCAAGGAGGGACGGCGGGTGGTGTACTCGCTGCGCCACGGTCATCTGCGCCGGCTGGTGGACGAGGCGCTGAAGGTGGCCGACCACCGGCTCACCGAGACCACCGCCGAGGACCGCCCGGGAGGGGCTCAGTAGGCGGTGGCCGAACCGAGGTACTGCTCCGCGAAGGACGTCGCCGCCGTGCGTGAGGTGAACAGCCGCCGCAGCCGGGCCAGCGTGGTCCCGGCCACGAAGGGGTCGCCTGAGGCGGTGCCGTGGTAGATGCCGGACAGGAACCCGGAGAACTCCTGGTAGTCCCAGACCCGGCGCAGGCAGGCGTGGGAGTAGCCGTCCAGGCCGGTGTCGTCGCCTTTCACGACGTGCGCGACGAGCGCGTCGGCCAGCAGGAAGGCGTCGTGCAGGGCGAGGTTCAAGCCCTTGGCCGCGATCGGCGCGGTCAGGTGCCCGGCGTCGCCCGCCAGGAGGAGCCGGCCGAAGACCAGGGGCTCGACCACGTAGTCGTGCATGTCCAGCACGCGCTTCTCGAGCAGCCGCCCCTCGTTGAGCGGCGGCGCCCCGGCCGCGCCGAGCCGTTGGCGCAGTTCGTCCCAGACCCGGTCGTGGGACCAGTTCTCCGGGTCGTCGCCCGGTGGGCACTGGAGGTAGTAGCGGGTCATCTCGGGACTGCGGGCCATGTGTCCGGCGAAACCGTTCGGGTGGACGCCGAACACCACACAGTCCGAGGACGGCGGCGCCTCGGCGAGCAGCGCCAGCCACCCGACGCCGTAGTCCCGGCGCGAGATCCGCACCCGTCCGTCGGGGATCGCCTCCCGGCTCACCCCGCGCGCGCCGTCACAGCCGGCGACGAACTCGCAGCGCAGCACGTGCCGTTGCCCGGTGGTCGGGTCGGTGTACGAGACGGCGGGCCGGTCCGTCTCCAGATCGTGCAGCCGGACGTCCCGCACCCCGAACCTGACGTCCCCGCCGCGCACGTCGGCGTACTCCCGCACCAGGTCGGTCACCAGCAACGGCTGCGGATAGACGTAGTGGTGATGACCTGTCAGCTCGGCGTAGTCGAAGCGGAACCGCTCGTCGGCGAAGCGGAACTCGCACACGTCGTGGACCTGCGCGCGGGCCGACAGGGCATCGGCCAGACCGTGCTCCCGCAGGCCGCGCACCACCTGCTCCTCGATGACCCCGGCCCGTGGCCGGGTCTCGACGAACTGCCTGCTCTCGGTCTCCAGGACCACACAGTCGACGGCGGCGGCCCGCAGGATGTTCCCGACGGCCAGCCCGGCGGGCCCGGCGCCCACGACGACGACCGTACGGCGTTCCTCTGACGGGGAGTTCGGATTCACCCCCGCATTATGACGGTGTCCCGTCAGCCACGGCAGTGCCACCGCGGCTGACGGGACGCAGGGGTGTGGCGGGTCAGTGCGCCGGGGCGTCGGTGACCACGACCTCGTCGATGCTGCGCTCGATGTCCTCCGTCGTGGAGGCGGTCGCCTTGGCCCAGTAGTAGATGACGACCGAGAAGGCGGCGATGACCAGGATGTCCCACCACAGGGCGATGTGTCCCTGGCCGCCGAAACCGCCCTGCCAGGAGATCAGGCCCATGCCGACCAGGTAGACGGGCAGCCACTGGGCGGCCTTGAAGTCCAGCCTGGGCGCGTCCGGCAGGTTCTTGTTGACCGCGTAGAGCGCGTAGCCGCCGAGCAGCAGGTAGCCGAGGACGATCGCGATGCCGAGCCGCCACAGGGTGCCCCAGCCGGACCAGTAGATGATCAGGTTGGCGACCACGAACGACACCGGGGAGATCACCTTCCCGAAGGGCAGCCGGTACGGGCGCTCCAGGTGCGGCAGCTTGTCGGTGAAGACGCCGTACGCCAGCGGCGCACCGGCGTACATGAGCACGCTCGCGGAGGTGATGAAGCCGACCAGCTGCTGCCAGCTGGGGAACGGCAGGAAGCAGATCACACCGGTCACGAAGGACATGATCAGACCGAACCACGGGACGCCCCGGGCGTCGGTCCGGGAGAAGAGCTTCGGCGCGTAGCCGTTCTTCGCCAGGCCGTAGGAGACGCGGGAGGTGGCGGTGGTGTAGATCAGGCCGGTGCCACCGGGGGAGATGATCGCGTCGAGGTAGAGGACCCACGCCAGCCAGCCGAGGCCCACCAGGCTGGCGAGTCCGGCCCACGGGCCGCTGATGCCCTTGTAGGCCAGGTTGGCCCAGCCGTGCGCGAAGCTGCTGTGCGGCAGCGCGGCGATGAACACGACCTGGAGCAGGACGTAGATGACGGCGCCGATCGCGACCGAGCCGAGCGTGGCGCGCGGCAGGTCCTTCTTCGGGTTGCGGCTCTCGCCGGCCAGCTGGATGGCCTGCTCGAAGCCCAGCAGCGCGAAGATGATGCCGCTGGTGCTGATCGCGGCGAGGACACCCTTGGCGCCGAACGGGGCGAAGCCCTCGGAGTGGAAGTTGGACGGGTGGAAGTTGCCGACCGCGATGATGAAGATCGCGAGCAGCGGCACGGCGATCTTCCACCAGGTCGCGGCGCTGTTGGTGTGCGCGAGCACCCGCACGCCGAGGAAGTTGACTCCCACGAACAGGGCCATCAGCACGATCGCCACCAGCAGACCGGTGTGGGTCAGGGTGCCGTTGGCGTGCTGCAGATGCTGTGCCCACTTCCAGTGACCGGCGTAACCGATCATGGCTTCGACCTCGATCGGGGCCACGGTCGCGGCCTGCAGCCAGGAGAACCAGCCGAAGGACATGCCGGCCAGCCCGCCGAAGGCGTAGTGCGGGTAGCGGGCGGTACCGCCGGCCACCGGGAACATGCCGCCGAGTTCGGCGTGCACCAGGGCCAGCAGTACGATCGCGATGGCGCCGATCACCCACGAGATGATCGCCGCGGGGCCTGCCTCCACGACGGCCTTCTGGGCGCCGTAGAGCCAGCCGGATCCGATGATCGAGCCCACCGAGGCCCACATCAGGCCGATCAGGCCGACGTCCCGCCTCAGCCCGCCCGAAGGCCGGGTGTCCTCCGTCGCGGGTTTCTCGACACTCACCATGTCAAGTGGCCTCTCAGTTTCTGAACGCAGATTTAACGAGCAAGAGGGCACAACTTAAGGGCGAGTTCCGGAACGACAGAAGAGCCTTGTCGAAGATTTGACCCTCGATCTTGCCTGTCTTGGCCAAAGCTTTTGCGCAGGTGAGCGAGGGTCACGGAATGTCCGTATTCAGCTCCGGATTGTGAGAAGAGGGTAAGACAGAAAGCTCAGATCAAGCTCAAATCCCGCTCAGCCGCGGAATTTCGATGGCCGGGCAGCGGTCCATGACCATGTCCAGCCCGGCGCCCCGCACCCGCCCGTACGCGGCCTCGTCCACCACCCCGAGCTGGAACCACACCGCCTTCGCCCCCTTGGCCACCGCCTCGTCGGCCACCGCCCCGGCCTGCCCGCTGTTGACGAAGACGTCCACGACGTCGACGTCGAAGGGGATGTCCGCGAGCGACGCGTAGCCCCGCTCGCCGTGCACCGTCTCCGCCTTCGGGTGGACCGGCACGATCCGCTTGCCGAACCGCTGCAGCACCTGCGCCACCCCGTACGCCGCCCGCCCCCGGTTGGACGACAGGCCGACCACCGCCCAGGTGTCACCCGTACCGGTCAGGATCCTGCGGACCGTCTCTGCGTCGCCGTACACCGGCTGCCTCCTCTGCTCGGGGAACGTCTGCCGTGGCCAACCCCCTCCGCCTGACCCTGATTCCCCGGCGCGGGGCGGTCCCCGTGGCACGGGCGGGCGTCGCATGTCCCGTATGTCCCGCCACGGTGACCGGAATCGTCGCAAGGTGCCTGCGTGGGGCCCTCCGCACGCCTACGCTCAGCCCGTGCTGCGCATTCTCGACGCCAAGACCGGTGAGACCGTCCCCGCCGCCCCCGCCCGACGTGCCCTGACCCGGGTGGAGGCACATGTCTCCGGGCGCGACCTGACCGGGCTGCGGGTCCTGCTCACCACCGACCTCCTGCTGCGCGCCCTGGAACTCGGCGGCACCCCGGTCCTGCCGCTGCTCACCGCCGACCGCCACCAGGCCGAACTGCACGCCGCCGCCACCGCCCTCGGCATCCGCCCCTTCGAGGACGGCCGCGACCTCGCCTCCGGACTCGGCGAGGCACAGGTCGTCCACGTGACGGCGCGGGACGCGCCCGTGCCCGGCACCGGGGTGACCGTGGCGGTCGCCCCCGCCGGCGGACCGGACGCGGACGTCCTGAACGGGCTCGCCGACCCCGCCGCCCTCCGGCTCGCCCTCCTCGACGCCCCGCGCCGCACGGCCCTCCACCTCGCCGCCGGCGCCCTCGACGAGGCCGGACGGCGGCTCGGGCGGGTGCGGCAGTCGGTCGCCGGATGGGCGCGCAGCCCCTCCCGGCCGGTGCCCGAGAAGGTGCGGGGGCGGCTGCGGGACGCCTGGGATGACGATCTCGACGTGCCCGGCGTCCTCGGTGTGCTGCGTTGGATGGAGAGCCAGCCCGAGATCCCGGACGGCGCCCGCTTCGAGACCTGTGCCTACGCCGACCGGCTGCTCGCCCTCGACCTCACCCGCGACCTCGGGAGGCCGGCGTGACCGCCCGGCCGGGCGCGGGACCGCTGCGCCGTCTGGTCGTCCTGCGGCACGCCAAGTCGTCCTGGCCCGAGGGCGTCCCCGACGAGCTGCGCCCGCTCGCGGCGCGCGGCCGCCGTGACGCGCCCGCGGCCGGCCGGGCCCTCGCCGCGTCCGACTGCCTGCCCGACCTCGCGATCTGCTCGACCGCGGTGCGTGCCCGGCAGACCTGGGACCTGGCGGCCGGGCAGTGGGGCACACCGCCGCCGGTCCGCTACGACAGCCGGGTCTACGCGGCCGACGTGCCCGAGCTGCTGGAGGTCGTGCGCGAGGTGCCGGCCGAGGTGGAGACGCTGCTGCTGGTCGGGCACAACCCGGGGCTGGAGGACCTGGTCCTGGAACTGGCGGGGGGCGGCCTGGACGACGCCCTGGACCAGGTCCGCGCGAAGTTCCCGACGTCGGCGCTCGCGGTCCTCGCCTGGCACGGGACGACGTGGACGGAACTGGTCCCGGGAGCCGCGCTGCTGACGGAGGTGACGGTGGCCCGGGGGAGAAAGGCCTGACCCGGTGCGCGAAGCCCTGACCGCGGTCCACCGGCCGGGGCGGCCCGGGTGGGCCGGGTGCGCCGGGTGGCCGCATAGGCTGGGCGGATGCAGGACGAGTACCGCACAGTCGCCCGCGCGGGCGTGCACGAGACCGAGGTCAACCGTTCCCGTTTCCTGTGCGCTCTCGCCCCGGCGGCCGACGAGCAGGAGGCCCAGGACTTCGTCGCGGCGATCCGCAAGGAGCACGCCGACGCCACCCACAACTGCTGGGCGTACGTCATCGGCGCCGACGCCTCCGTCCAGAAGGCCAGTGACGACGGCGAACCGGGCGGCACCGCCGGGGTTCCCATGCTCCAGATGCTGCTGCGCCGTGAGATGCGCTACGTCGTCGCCGTCGTCACCCGGTACTACGGCGGCGTCAAGCTCGGCGCGGGCGGCCTCATCCGTGCCTACGGCGGTGCGGTCGGCGAGGCCCTCGACGAACTCGGCACGCTCACCCGCCGCCGCTTCCGGCTGGCCACGGTGACCGTCGACCACCAGCGCGCCGGCAAGGTCCAGAACGACCTGCGGGCCACCGGCCGCGAGGTCCGCGACGTGCGCTACGGCGAGGCGGTCACCATCGAGATCGGCCTCCCCGACGCCGACGTGGACACCTTCCGCGGCTGGCTCGCCGACGCCACGGCGGGCACGGCGAGCCTGGAGCTCGGCGGGGAGGCCTACGGCGACGCCTGACGGCGCCCGGTCACCGTGTCCGGCCGGTGACGCGCTGGCGGACCAGGGCGAAGACGACGACGCCCACCGCCACCAGGGTGGACAGGACGACCTGGTCGCGGCCACCGCCCGCGCTGGAGTCGGTGAGCATGTAGCCCAGCACGAAGAGGATCAGGGCGATGGTGGCCCACGTCAGGTACGGGTAGAGCCACATCCGCACGACGAGCTTCTCCGGCTCCTCGGCCTGGATGATCTTCCGCAGGCGCAGCTGGGAGAAGCAGATGACCAGCCAGACGAACAGGGCGATCGCACCGGAGGAGTTCAGCAGGAACTGGAAGACGGTGTCCGGCCAGAGGTAGTTGAAGGCGACGGCGACGAAGCCGAAGACCACCGAGGCCAGGATGGCGCTGCGCGGGACCCCGCGGTCCGTGGTGCGCGCGAAGGACGCCGGGGCGTCGTTGCGGCCGCCGAGCGAGAACGCCATCCGGGAGGCCGTGTACAGACCGGAGTTGAGACAGGACAGCACCGAGGTCAGCACGATCGCGTTCATGATCTGCGCGGCGTGCGGGATGCCGATCGAGCTGAGCGCGGCGACGTACGAGCCGTCCTTGAGGATCGCCGGGTCGTCCCAGCGCAGCAGCGACACCACGATCAGGATCGAACCGAGGTAGAAGACGGCGATACGCCAGATGACGCTGTTGGTGGCCTTGGCGACCGCCCCGCGCGGGTCGGCCGACTCGCCCGCCGCGAGGGTGACGATCTCACTGCCCATGAACGAGAAGACCACCATCAGGACACCGGTGAGGATCGCGCCGGGGCCGTGCGGCAGGAAGCCGCCGTGCGCGGTCAGGTTCGAGAACCCCGAGGCCGGGTGGTCGGAGCCGGGAAGCAGGCCGAACAGGGCCAGACCGCCGACGACGATGAACGCGGCGATGGCAACGACCTTGATGCCCGCGAACCAGAACTCGAACTCGCCGTACGAGCTGACCGAGGCGAGGTTGCTGGCCGTCAGCACGAGCATCACGATCAGCGCCCAGCCCCACTGCGGGACCGCCGGGATCCACCCGGCCAGGATCTTCGCCCCGGCGGTCGCCTCGACGGCGAGCACGACGACCCAGAAGAACCAGTACAGCCAGCCGATGGTGAAACCGGCCCAGCGCCCGAGGGCCCGGTCGGCGTAGGCGGAGAACGAGCCGGAGGTGGGGTTGGCGGCGGCCATCTCGCCCAGCATGCGCATCACCAGCACGACGAGGACGCCGACCAGCGCGTACGAGACGAGGATGCCGGGGCCGGCGGCGGCGATGCCGGACCCCGAGCCGACGAACAGGCCGGCGCCGATCACGCCGCCGATGGCGATCATCGACAGGTGGCGGTTCTTGAGCCCGGCCTTCAGACCGGGCTCGGTGGGCGGACTTGCGGGGAGGGTTGTGGTCATCTCGACATCCATGGGGGAGTGCGGACCAGAGCGGTCACGAAAATTAGTTCACGACGATCTAAAAAAACAGTCTTGTTTAAATGTTCACCTTGCTCTATTTTTCGCTTCAGCGTCGGGCTGCGTCCGCAGGGTCGCCGTTAGGGTGGCGTCGTGGTGAATACAGGGGGCAAGTTCGGCCCCTACAGCGGGCCGGGCCCCGTACGGCCCGGAGCGGAGCTGGTCCGTTCGCGGATCGCCCTGCGAGTACGCCTCAAGTCCGAGGCGCCGGGGGACCGGCTGCCGGACGCCGGAGTCCTCGCCGAGGAGCTCGGCATCGGTGAGATCACCGTGCGCCGCGCCCTGGAGGGCATGTGCCAGGACGGCCTCCTGGACCGTCGCAGGGGCAGGTCCGGAGGGACCTTCGTGGCGCGGGAGTGGGACTCCGTCGCCGCCGTACTGCACGATCCCGCGGAGGGGGCCGCACTGGACGCCTTCCACCTGCTCCTGGAGTGCGGCCTGGTCTCCCACGCGGCCGGCGACATACCGGACGGCGGCCTGGACGGGCTGCGCGCCCTCGTCGAGGAGATGGACCGCGCCGACGCGCCGGACCGGCTGCCCGAACTGGAGGCCCGCTTCCACCTCGAACTGGCGCAGACGCTCGGCGGACCCGGGATCCGTGAGTTCGCCGCCGACCTGCTCGGCCGGCAGTGCCTCCTGCTGCCCGCCCCGGAACCCGAGGTGGTACGGGCACGCAACCGCCATCACGCCGACCTCCTGAAGGAACTGGCCCGCGGCGACATGGCCCTCGCGGTGGCCGCGGTCAAAGCACACCCGCACGCCGTGCCACGCTCCGGGCCCGCCTGACCCCCGCCGCCCCCGCTCAGTCCCGCAACCGCTCGAAGACCGTCCCCGAAGGAGCTGGCGTCATGCCCGATCCCGCATCCGCCGCCGGGTCCCCGCCGGCCTCGGGCCCACCGGGCCGCGCCACCCCGCAGCGACTGCGCGGCGGCGTCCTCGGCATGGCCGACATCGCGGCCGCCACCATGGCCAACGTGGGCCCGGCCATGAGCTTCTTCTTCGGCTTCGCCTTCCTGGCCACGACCGCGGGCGTCGCCTCGCCGCTGACCATCGTCGCCGCCGGGGTCGCCGTGGCCCTGCTCGGCAACACCCTCGCCGAGTTCTCCCGGGCCCATCCCTCGGCAGGCAGTTTCATCACCTTCGTGGGCCGGACCTTCGGGCCGGTCAGCGCCGTGACCACCGCCCTGCTGGCGGGCCTCGGCTACATCGTCGCGATGGCGTCCGTCATCGCGATCTCCGGCGGTTTCGTGCAGATCACCCTGCACCACTACACGGGCCTCGACCTCCCCTGGATCATCTGGACGCTGCTGCTGACCGGGGCGGCCGTCCTGCTCATGCTGCGCGGGATCGTGGTCTCCACGAAGTGGGCCGGCTACTTCTTCGCGGTGGAGATGCTCGTCCTCGCCGTCGTCTCCGCCGCCGCGATCGCCGGGCACCACGGCGCCCTGTCCGCCGCCCCGTTCCTGCCCGGCCACATCACCCACGGACTCAGGGGCCTGGCCGCGGGCTTCCCGATCGCGGTGTTCCTCTTCGTCGGCTGGGAGAACTCCGCGGCCCTCGCCGAGGAGACCGAGAACCCGCGCCGCAACGTCGGCCGCGCGGTGTTCTCCTCCGTCGCCATCATGACCGTCAGCTACATCCTGTTCGCCTACGCCACCGTCACCGGCTTCGGCTACGACGTGCAGCGGCTCGGCGACTCGCCCATCCCCTTCATCGACGTCGCCCAGGACACCCTGGGCGTGCTGGCCGCCCTCGCCTACGTCGGTGGCCTCACCTCCACCCTCGGGGTCCTGATCGCCGGCATCAACTCCCAGGCCCGGCTGATCTTCAACGCCGGCCGGGAGGGCCTGCTGCCGTCCTTCTTCGGCTACGTCCACCCGACCCGCCGTACGCCGAACAACGCGATCGTCACCTTCACCGTCACCGCGCTGCTGATCATCGGCGGCTGGGGTCTCGGCCACGTCCTGGGCGGCGGCCCGATGGACCCCGTGGTCTTCTTCACCGAGGCCTCCAGCCTGGGCGCCATCCTGATCCTGCTGGTCTATCTGGCCTCGAACATCGCCCTGCCGCTCTACTACCGGCGGTACCGTCCTCAGGAGTTCCGCGTCCTGCGGCACCTGGTCCTGCCCGCGGCCGGCACCCTGGCCATCCTCGTTCCCCTCTACTACCTGGCGAAGCCCGGGCAGCCGGCGCCGTACAGCTGGTTCCCGTACGTGGCCCTGGCCGCCCTGCTCGCCGCCGTCGGCTACGCCACGCTCCTGGTCCGCCGCGAACCGCACCTCGCCGAGCGCGTCGGCTCGGTCGTCGCCGACGCGGAGTGAGCGCACCCGCTGTGCGGGCCGCTCCGCCCGGTCAGGCCGTGAGCAGGGAGTCGTCCTCCGTGCGTGCGCCGGGAAGCCGGTGCCGGGCGGCGATGAGAGCGGCGTCGATGTCCTTGGTACCGGTAGCCACGCAGAGCGTGTAGGCGATGTCCGCCATCCGGGAGCGCACATCCTCGGACCCGTCGTCCGCGTTCAGGACCCGCAGCGTCTCGTACTGCTCGACCAGGTTCATCAGCACGGCGGGGTGGGCCATGAGCATCGCAAGCCTCCTGCGTCATCACGCTTCACATGGGTCGTACAGCGCCCCGTGTGCCCCGGCTTCCGCCGCTCATTCCCCTCGCCCGGGCCGGTGTCCCCGGCGCGGCGAAGAGCGGCCTTGTCGCGGTGGGCGACCGTCAACCGTCCCCGTCGGCACCGGAGGGGCCGAGTCCCGGCAGCACGTCGTCGAAGAGTGCGAGCCGGGCGGTGACGCGTTTGCCCACGGGCTCCCGGTGCGCCTCGAAGCCCTGCACCACCGCCAGCACGATCTCCAGACCGTGCTGGCCGACCCGTCCGGCGTCCGCCGCCCTGGCCAGCGGAAGCGTCGGATCGCTGTCCCACACCTCGATCTCCACCGCGCCCCCGGCGATGCGCAGCCGCAGCAGCACCGGCCCCGGCGCGTACTTGAGCGCGTTGGTGACCAGCTCGCTGACCACCAGTTGCGCCAGGTCCATGGTCCGGGCCGTCACCGGCAGTCCGTGCGCGGACTGGGCCCGCGTCAGGAACTCCGACGTCCGGTGGCGGGCGCCGGCGATACAGCCGTCCGCCCCGTCCAGTGCGAAAGTGACATCGTCAGGTGCGGCTTCCGGCATCCGGGAACACTCCTCGGGCGGGACAGGCTCCCTGCCGACGATCTGCAATACCCCGTTCATGGGCGCGCGTTTACCCGGTGATGGCCTGCACTACTCCCGGCCGGCGACAAAAACAGGACCGTCTCGTGCATCACGTTCCGCTTCCCGGGGCAGCGTTGGCTACGGAGAAGCCCAGCCCGGACCGAGAATGCGCAGGTCGCAGGTGACAGACAACGAGGAAGCAAAGAGCCGGGGACGGCTGGCCGTGACCCGTGCCGACGCCGACGGCATCACCGTTCTCATCCTCCGTGGGGAGGTCGACTACGAGAGCGCGGGCGCCCTGGCCCGGGCCACACCGCCGGCCGACCCCACGGCCGCGGCGCGGATAGTCGTCGATCTGAGCGGGGTCACGTTCATGGACTCCAGCGGCATCAACGCCTTGGTCGCCGCCTATCAGACCGCCCGGGCCGCCCAGGGGTGGCTGCGCATCGCGGGGGCCCGGGGTCCTGCGTTGCGCATCGTGCAGATGGTGGGGCTGGACGCCCTCGTGACCTGCCACCCGACCGTCGAGGACGCCATCGCGGCGTGACGGCCCGCCGGTTCGCAAACTGCTTCGAGTACCCCGATCCGACGCCCTCATTCCGCCCGCACCACCCCTGATTTTCGGCCGATCGGGAAGGCCGTTTTCCAGGGCTCGCGGGCTTTGGCCGCGGGCAGTTCCGTGCGTTAATCTGCGACCGATTTCCCATCGGTCGGAGCCGTCGAACACGGAATTCCCGCTGGTGGGTGGGGCTCGCGGCCCTGGTGTGGTTCCGAGTCCTCGGGGTGGGGACTCCTGGGGAGTGGAACGAGGGTGTGCATGAGCGGCACGAAGGTGGGCGCCCAGGTGCAGGGGCCGGGTGAGCAGGAGCTCCGGCAACTGCTGGCCGGGCTGACGGCCGTGCGCGACGGGGACTTCGGCACCCGGCTGCCTGCCGACGGACCGGGGCTGCTCGGCGACATCGCCACGGTCTTCAACGGCATGGTCGACCAGTTGTCCCTTTTCACGTCGGAAGTGACCCGCGTGGCCCGCGAGGTGGGCACCGAGGGCACCCTGGGCGGTCAGGCGGAGGTGCCCGGTGTCTCCGGCACCTGGGCCGACCTCACCGACTCGGTGAACGCCATGGCGGGCAACCTGACCACGCAGGTCCGCGACATCGCGCAGGTGGCGACCGCGGTGGCCAAGGGAGATCTGTCACAGAAGATCGACGTGCCCGCGCGCGGGGAGATCCTGCAGCTGAAGGAGACCGTCAACACGATGGTCGACCAGCTGTCCGCGTTCGCCGACGAGGTCACCCGTGTCGCCCGCGAGGTCGGCAGCGAGGGCCGGCTCGGCGGTCAGGCGCAGGTGCCCGGCGTCGGCGGTGTCTGGCGGGACCTGACCGATTCGGTCAACTTCATGGCCGGAAACCTCACCTCCCAGGTCCGCAACATCGCCCAGGTGACGACCGCCGTGGCGCAGGGCGACCTGTCGCAGAAGATCACGGTGGACGCCCGCGGCGAGATCCTGGAGCTGAAGAACACCATCAACACGATGGTCGACCAGCTGTCCGCGTTCGCCGACGAGGTCACCCGTGTCGCCCGCGAGGTCGGCACCGAAGGGCGCCTCGGCGGACAGGCGGACGTCAAGGGCGTCAAGGGCACCTGGCGCGATCTGACGGACTCCGTGAACTTCATGGGAGGCAACCTCACGGGGCAGGTCCGCTCCATCGCCCAGGTCGCCACCGCGGTGGCCCAGGGCGACCTCTCCCAGAAGATCACCGTGGACGCCCGCGGCGAGATCCTCGAACTCAAGGACACCATCAACACGATGGTCGACCAGCTGTCCGCGTTCGCCGACGAGGTCACCCGCGTCGCCCGCGAGGTCGGCACCGAGGGGAACCTCGGCGGCCAGGCGATCGTGCGGGGCGTGTCGGGGACCTGGAAGGACCTCACGGACAACGTCAACGTGATGGCGTCCAACCTGACCGGGCAGGTCCGCTCCATCGCCCAGGTCGCCACGGCCGTGGCGCGCGGCGACCTCTCGCAGAAGATCACCGTGGAGGCCAAGGGCGAGGTCGCCGCCCTGGCGGACGTCATCAACACCATGGTCGACACGCTGTCCGCGTTCGCCGACGAGGTCACCCGCGTCGCCCGCGAGGTCGGCACCGAAGGGCGCCTCGGCGGCCAGGCCCACGTGCCGAACGTGGCCGGCACCTGGAAGGACCTGACGGACAACGTCAACTCCATGGCGAACAACCTCACCGGGCAGGTCCGCAACATCGCCCTGGTGACGACCGCCGTGGCCAACGGCGACCTGTCGAAGAAGATCGACGTCGACGCCCGCGGCGAGATCCTCGAACTGAAGACCACCATCAACACCATGGTCGACCAGCTGTCGTCCTTCGCCGCCGAGGTCACCCGCGTCGCCCGCGAGGTCGGCAGCGAGGGCCGGCTCGGCGGGCAGGCCGAGGTGGAGGGCGTCGAGGGCACCTGGAAGCGGCTGACGGAGAACGTCAACGAACTGGCCGGGAACCTCACCCGGCAGGTCCGCGCGATCGCCGAGGTCGCCAGCGCCGTCGCCGAGGGCGACCTGACCCGCTCGATCACGGTGGAGGCCTCCGGCGAGGTCGCCGAACTCAAGGACAACATCAACTCCATGGTGGGGTCGCTGCGCGAGACCACCCGGGCCAACCAGGAACAGGACTGGCTCAAGACCAACCTCGCCCGCATCTCCGGCCTGATGCAGGGCCACCGTGACCTGCCGGTCGTGGCCGAGCTGATCATGGACGAGCTCGCGCCCCTGGCGGCGGCCCAGTACGGCGCGTTCTACCTCGCGGAGGACACCCCACGCGGTCACGAACTGCGGCTGGTCGGGTCGTACGGCTACCCCGACGACGCGGACCGGCCCACCCGCATCCCCGTCGGACGCTCCCTCGTCGGGCAGGTCGCACGCAACCGGCGGCCCATCACCGTGGAGGACCTGCCCGAGGGCTACGTGACCATCTCCTCCGGTCTCGGACAGGCGGTGCCCAGGGCCCTGATGGTGCTGCCCATCGTGGTCGAGGAGCAGGTCCTCGGCGTCATCGAACTGGCCTCGCTGACCGGCTTCACCCAGATCCACCAGGACTTCCTGACCCAGCTGATGCCGACCATCGGCGTCAACCTCAACACCATCGTGGCCAACGCCCGCACCGACGAACTCCTGGAGGAGTCCCAGCGGCTGACCTCCGAACTCCAGGCCAGGTCGGAGGAGTTGCAGGTCCAGCAGGACGAACTGCAGCGCTCCAACGCCGAACTGGAGGAGAAGGCATCCCTGCTTGCCTCGCAGAACCGCGACATCGAGGCGAAGAACCTCCAGATCGAGCAGGCCAGGCAGGAACTGGAGACCCGCGCGCAGCAGCTGGCGCTGGCCTCCAAGTACAAGTCGGAGTTCCTGGCCAACATGAGCCACGAACTGCGCACCCCGCTCAACAGCCTGCTGATCCTGGCCCAGTTGCTGGCGCAGAACCCCTCGCGCAACCTCACCCCGAAGCAGGTCGAGTACGCGGGCATCATCCACTCGGCGGGCTCCGACCTGCTCCAGCTGATCAACGACATCCTCGACCTGTCCAAGGTGGAGGCGGGCAAGATGGACGTCGCCCCCGAACGGGTGCCGCTGCGCCAGCTCCTGGAGTACGTCGAGGTCACCTTCCGGCCGATGACCACCCAGAAGAGCCTGGAGTTCACGGTGGCCACCGCCGCGGGGACACCGGCCGACCTGCTCACCGACGACTCCCGGCTGCGGCAGATCCTGCGCAACCTGCTGTCGAACGCGGTCAAGTTCACCGAGGAGGGCGGCGTCCAGCTGCTCATCGAACCGGCCGCCGACCGGGAGGTGCCACCGGAGGTCCTGCGCGGCGGTCCTGTGGTGGCCTTCCGGGTCGTCGACACCGGCATCGGCATCCCGCACCAGCAACTGGAGACGATCTTCGGCGCGTTCCAGCAGGCCGACGGGACCACCAGCCGCAAGTACGGCGGCACCGGACTGGGCCTGTCCATCACGCGGGAGATCGCCCATCTGCTCGGCGGCGCCGTCACGGTCGACAGCACCCCCGGACAGGGCAGCACCTTCACCCTGTATCTGCCGGTCGCCCGCGCGGACTTCGAGGAGCTGCTGGAGAACGGCGGCCGGCCGGCGGAGCAGCAGCACGCCCCCGCCGGCGAGGCCGCCGCCGGGGAGGCCGCCGCGCACCACGAACTGCCGGTGGCCGCCGCGGCCGCCGGACAGCACCGCAGGCGGCGGCTGCTGGTGATCGAGGAGCGCCCGCGCGGGCTGCTCACCCTGGTCGCCGAACGGGCCGTCGGCGACCTCGCGCAGGACCCCGGAGACCCGCACGGGGCGATCGACCTCATCACCGCCGTCGGTGCCCAGGAGGCGGCGAGCACGCTGGCGGCCGAGCCCTGCCACTGCGTCGTCCTCGAGCTGGGCATGCCCGGCAAGGAGGGCGCGGACTTCCTGGAGGCCATGCGCGGCGACTCCGCGCTGGCCAGCGTGCCCGTCCTGGTGCACACCGGGCACCGGATGGAGCTGGCGCAGGAGCAGGCGCTGCGGGCCCTCGCCGGGGGGCGGCCGCTGGACTTCCTGTCCAGCCTCGACGAGCTGCGCGAGCGCATCACCCTGCACCTGTCCGCCGAACAGCCCGGGGACGTGCTGTCCCTGGTCCGTACGGAGGAGCCGCACCGGCCGGCCGCGCAGATCGACGACGCCTTCCTCGGCCGGACGGTCCTGGTGGTCGACGACGACGCGCGCAACCTCTTCGCCCTCAGCGGGGTGCTGGAACTGCACGGGTTCCAGGTCCTGCACGCCGACAACGGCCGCAAGGGCATCGAGATGCTGCTCGCCCACCCCGACGTCTGCCTGGTCCTGATGGACGTGATGATGCCGGAGATGGACGGGTACGCCGCCACCGCGGAGATCCGGGCCATGCCCCAGTACGCTGAGCTGCCCATCATCGCCGTCACCGCGAAGGCGATGCCGGGCGACCAGGAGAAGAGCCTCGCGTCCGGTGCCAACGACTACGTCACCAAACCCGTCGACACGGGCGACCTCATCGCCCGCGTCCGACGCTGGCTGCCGGAGTGAGCGGGCGCGGCCGACGTGACGTCCAGCGGAGGAACAGGAACACCGTGAGCGATCTCCGGCAATCCCCCGAACCCCTCGCCTCCGGCGCCTCGGCGGGCGACCACCCGGCGGCGGGAGCCCCCGCCCCGGCGGAGCCGTCGGCCGCGGCGGACGGCTTCGCCGCGGCCGACGGTCCGGGCCCGGCGGACGATCGGATTCCGGTCGGTGGCGCGGCGTCCGTTGCCGTCGTGGGGCAGGACGAGGGGCCTGGCGGAGACGCGGACGAGGCGGGGGAGCGGTCCCCCGTCGGGCGGCTCGCGGCGACCGTGGAGCGGTTGCGGCGTGAGGTGCGGGCCGCGCACGCCGAGGCCGACGGGCGTGCGCTGATCGAGATGGCCAAGGGCATCCTCGTGGAACGGCTGGGCTGCGGCCCGGCGCAGGCGGCCCGGCAGCTGGCCGAGCTCGCCGAGCAGGCGGGGGTGACCCCCCTGGAGTTCGCGGTCGACGTCATCAACCAGGCGGCGCGGGACCGGTTCTCGGAGGTCGCCGCCGAGTTCCTCACGGTCACCGCGGCCCGCACCGACAGCTCCGGCTCGGCGAGCGTACGGCTGCGGGCCGCCGAGAGCGGTGCACTGGCCGCCGACGACACCCAGGCCGTGGCCGACGCCCTGCTGGAACACGCCCTGGTCCCGCTGGGCGCGGAGGCCGTGGCGATCTGGGCCCTGGGCACCGACGGCTCGCTCACCCTGGCCGGGCACGCCGGCTTCTCCTCCGCCGAGGCGGGACGCTGGCGGCACGTGCCCCCGGGCGTCGCGACCGTGGCCCGCCGGGGCCTCACCGAACGCGGCGGCCACTGGATCCACAGCCTCGCCGAGACCGGCCTGCCCTCCATCGGCCAGCACCACCATCCCGAGGGCGGCCGGGTCGCCGTACCCGCCGGGACCGGCGGCCGTATCCACGGCGTCCTGGAGATCGCCTGGCCCACCCCCTTCGACACCCCCTCCGCGCCGATCGTCCGGCAGGTCGAGGCGCTGGCCGAGCTGTGCGCGCACACCCTGGAGACCTACGCTCCCGCCACCCTCGACGGCGACCTGGCCGCGCGCGCGGTGCCCGCGGTGACCGAGCTGATCGACCTCGCCGAAGGACTCCACGACCCGGCCCTGGTCCTGGTGCCGCACCTGGACGCCGACGGGAACCTCGTCGACTTCCGCATCCACCACGTCAACAGCCGTTTCCTGGATCCCGCCGGCCGGCCCCGGAGCGTCATCAACGACGCCCTGCTCCTGGAGGCGTACCCGATGGTCGCCGGCCACAGCGAGCTCTTCGACCGGATCGAGCGCGTCTTCGCCACCGGCGAGCCCTACCGCGCCCGCCGTATGCGCCTCACCGCCCTGGTCGACGACGTCCCGCTGGCCGCGGTGGCCGACTTCAACATCAGCCGGCACGGCGGCAGCGTGCTGCTCATCTGGCGTATCGAGGACGAGACCGCCCGCCTGGCCAGCCTGCTCAAGCACGCCCAGCGGCTGGGCCGCATCGGCGGCTTCGAGGAGAACGTCCTCACCGGCGAGATCACCTGGAACGGCCAGCTCTACGACCTCTACGGCCGGCCCGCCTCCGCCGCCCCCGTGCCGCTGGAGGACCTGGCCGCCCACGCCCACCCCGACGACGCCGTCACCATCGGCCGTTTCCTGCGCACCCTGATGCACCACCACCGGCCGGCGTCCACCGCCTTCCGTCTGCAGCGACCCGACGGCGTCACCCGCCACATCCGGGTGGTGGCCGAACCGGTCCTCGACTCCGGCGGCCAGCTGTACGGCGTACGCGGTGCCTACCAGGACATCTCCGCCCACCACTGGACCGAGGTCGCCCTCGCCGCCACCCGCGACCGGCTCGCCCACACCGAGCAGCAGGCCAGCGAGCGCAACCGGCTCACCCTCCAGCTCCAGCACGCCATCATGCCGCCCGCGCAGGCCCCGCTGGAGGTCCCCGGCCTGGACCTGGCGGTGCGCTACCGGCCCGCGGAGACCCAGAACCTGGTCGGCGGCGACTGGTACGACGCGGTCGTGCTGCCGTCCGGACTGGTGCTGCTGTGCGTGGGCGACGTGGCGGGACACGGCATCGAGGCGGCCACCAGCATGGTCGTCCTGCGCAACGCGCTGCGCGGGCTCGCCGTGACCGGCGCGGGCCCGGGGCAGCTGCTGTCCTGGCTGAACATGGTGACCCACCACCTGACCGGCTCCGTCACCGCCACCGCCGTGTGCGGTCTGTACGACCCCGACCGGCACACCCTGCGCTGGGCCCGGGCGGGCCATCTGCCGCCGGTCCTGGTACGCGGCCCCGAGGCGGAAGCGCTGCCGCTCGTGCAGGGCCTGCTGCTGGGCGCCGTGCCCGAGGCCGCCTACCAGGAGCACGAGGTGCAGCTCGCCGTCGACGACACCCTGCTGATGTACACGGACGGCCTGATCGAACGCCGGGACCGGTCCGTCGAGGAGTCCCTGGCGCAGCTGCTCACCGCCGCGCGCACGGTTCCCCGGACCCTGGAGCAGCGACTGGACCGCCTGCTGACCCACAGCAGGTCCGACACCGACGACGACACCTGCATCGTCGGCATCCGCGTGGTGCCGTGACCCGGGCGCCCCGCGCCGTGCGTCAACCCCGGATTCAGGGGGTACCCGCACAGCCGGAGGTGGGCGATGTTCGAAGCAGGCGACATCCGGGAATGGCGCGGCCATGACGTGGTCGATCCGGGCGGTCACAAGATCGGTGTCCTGGAGTCGGTCTACGTCGACACCGCGACCGACAGGCCCCTCTACGCCACCGTCACGGTCGGGCTGCCGACCCGCCGCCGGCTGGTGTTCGTCCCCCTCGTGAAGGCGACCGTCGGTCCGGGCTACCTGAAGGTGGCCTACGACAGGGGTGTGGTCAAGAAGGCCCCTGCGATCGACACGGACGGCGAGCTCCTGGCCGCCCAGGAACCCGCGGTCTTCTCGCACTACGACCTCGAATACACCCCCGGCGCCGGCGGTGAGCGCCGGCTCGCCCGGCGCTGACCGGGCCGAAGCGGCAGGAGAGCCGATGACCCTGTTTCTGCTCCTGATCCTCGTGGCCCTGGTCCTGGGCATCGTCGGGTTCGCCGCCCACGGACTCTTCTATCTCTTCGTCATCGGCGCCGTCGTCCTGGCCGTCGACCTCGTCTACGCCGCGCTCCGCCTGCGGCACGGCGGCCGGCACCACCGCATCGTCCGCTGACCCTGCCGGAGGCGTATCTCTGGCGGCGCGGCGGACCATCCCGCAGCGTGGGGGTGAGGGGGCCGCTGGGCGGCGTGCGCGCCGCGGGAGAGGTGGGACCGATGGACAGGGAAGTCGCCGTGCCCCGAGTCGTGGTCGGTGTCGACGGGTCGTCGTCCTCGTACGGCGCCCTGCGCTGGGCGGTCCGGTACGCCGGCCTGGTCGGCGGCACCGTGGAGGCGGTGTCCGTGTGGGAGCTCCCGGGGCTGTACGGCTGGTCGGGGCCCGCGGTGGACATGGACGTGGACCAGGAGGAGGCCCAGGACCGGATGCGGCAGGAGCTGACGGAGGTGCTCGGCGAGGAAGCGCGGTCCGTCACGACCCATCTGGTGCACGGCAACGCCGCCGACGTGCTGGTGCGGGCCTCGGCGGGGGCCGAGGTGCTGGTCGTCGGCAGCCGGGGCCGGGGCGGGTTCGCGCGGGCGCTGCTCGGTTCCGTCAGCATGCAGGTGACGCAGCACGCCGACTGCCCGGTGGTGGTCGTCCGCTCCGGGGAACCGTGAGCCGGCGCGGACCCGGCCGCCGCATCGCCGTCCCGGTCAGAGGCTCGCGCCCGCGCCGTACGGGGCGTACAGGTTCAGGAGCCGGGTACGGGCCGCGCTCAGGCGGTGGCCGACCACCTGCCCCACCCACTGGCTGACGGCGGCGCCCAGCTCCGCGTCCTCCTGGCACAGGGTCAGCACCGTCGCCGCGTCGAACTCGTAGGCCCGGACCGGCGTGGTGGCCTCGGCGCCCAGATGCCACACATGGGGCGCGAACAGCCAGGACCAGCCGACCAGTTCGCCCGGCCCCAGACTCTCGATGACGGCGGCCCGCCGACCGGGCACCCGCACGTCCAGCTCGACCCGGCCGGTACGCACGATCCAGAACCGGTCGGCGTGGCCGCCTTCCTCGAAGAGCCTGGTCCCCTGGGCGAAGGAGACCTCCCGGGCGAAGTGCATCAGCCGTTGCCGCTGACCGGCGGGCAGGGCGCGCGGCATGCTGAGGGACGGCGGGGCGTTCATGGCAGGCCTCCTGGGGACGCGCGTGACAACTCTGTCGCTGCCAGCGTGCGGGTCCGGCCCCGGGCCCGCCATGGGCCGAGCGGTCCCCACGACCGGGACCTTGAGCACCTCCGCGGCGCCCACGCCGGTGGCCGCTCAGTTCTGCGCGGCCGCCCACTCGTGGTACGCCGCCACCGCCGTCGGCAGGGTCGGGAACATGCGGTCGGGGCCCACCGCGTCGGCGAGGCCGTAGGCCCGGAGGCTGTCCAGGAGGTCCTGTTTGACGCGGGCCAGGGCGAACACGACGTCCCGGGCGGTCAGTTCGCGGCGGAGCTCGTCGACCGCGTCCAGGGCGGTGATGTCGACCTCCACGTTGGCCTCGGTGTTGAGGACGAACCACCGGACGGGTTCGGTCTGTTCGTCGACGGCGGCCAGCGCCCGGCGCCGGAAGTTCTCCGCGTTCGCGAAGAACAGGGGTGAGTCGTAGCGGTAGACGAGAAGCCCGGGAATCGTCCGGGCGGCGGGGTAGTCGTCGATGTCGTGCATGCCGGCCAGACCGGGCACCAGCCCCTCGACCGCGTCGTGCGGACGGGCCACCCTGGTGAGCAGCTCCGCGACGGACAGGCCGACGGCGACCAGCACGCCGTACAGGATGTCCAGGGTGAGGACCCCGGCCAGGCAGCCGAGTGCCAGCAGGAGTTCGCGACGGCGGAAGGCGGCCAGGCGGCGGAAGCCGGCCAGGTCGATCATGCGCAGGGCCGCGTAGACCACGAGGGCGCCGAGGACCGCGGACGGTGTGCGGGTCAGCAGCGGGCTGAGCAGCAGCAGGACCGCGAGGACGAGGGCCCCGGCCACCAGGGAGTACGCCTGGCTGCGGGCGCCCGCCGAGGCCGCGAGGGCGGTGCGGCTGGCGCTGCTGCTCACCGGGAAGCCGTGCACGGCGCTCGCGCCGAGGTTGGCCGCGCCCAGGGCCAGGAACTCCTGGTCCGCGTCGAGGGTGGGCTCCTCGTCGTCCGGGCCGGCTCCGGTGAAGGCGCGCGCGGTGAGGATGAAGTCCGTGTAGGCGACCAGGAGGACGCCCAGCGCGGGCAGCACCAGGCGGGGGATCTCGCCGAGGTCCGGCAGGGCGAGATCCGGCAGGCCGGAGGGGACCGTGCCGATCACCTTGATGCCGTGGCGGTCGTCCAGGCCGAACACGACGACCGCCGCCGTGGCCAGGGCCACCACCAGCAGCGGGCCGGGCAGGACGGGGAAGTACCGGGCGACGAGCAGGAGCACGGTGAGAGCCAGTGCCGCGAGCACGACGGTGGGCGGGTGCACGTCCCCCAGACGGGTGAGGAAGGACCACAACTGGGGGAAGAACGCGGTGCCGGTGGTCGGGACCCCGGTGAGCTTGGTCAGCTGGTCGACCATCATGATCAGGGCCACGCCGGTCAGGTAGCCGATGAGGACCGGGCGGGACAGCAGGTCGGCGAGGAAACCGAGCCGTATCACCCGTGCGACCAGGCAGAGCAGGCCGACGGTGGCGGCGAGGGTCGCGGCCAGCACGGCGTACCGGGTGGGGGCGCCGGCCGCGAGGGGGCCGACCACGGTGGCCGTCATCAGCGCGGTCGTCGACTCCGGGCCCACCGAGAGCAGCCGCGAGGAGCCGAACACCGGGTACAGGGCCAGCGCGGGCAGGATCGCCCACAGCCCCGCGACCGGCTGCAGCCCGGCCACCTCCCCGTACGCCATGACCTGCGGCACCAGGTACGCGGCGACGGTCGCGCCGGCCAGCAGGTCGCCCTTCAGCCAGGCACGCCGGTAGCCGAGCAGCAGGGCGAGACCGGGCGCGAGCCGGCGCCATCCCGGGTGTCCCTCTCCGTCCTGGGCCATGCGCCGCCTTCCGCCCGGTGATCTCCCAGCATCCACCGGACGGTACCCGCCCGGCCGACAGGCGCACGGCACCCCGCCGACGGCCCTGGCACACGGCACCGTTCGACGGCCGCACCTGAGGTCGGCATGGGGCCGAACGGCACGGGTGCGGGACCACCGGGCCCTGTCGTCGGCCGCCTCGGCGCACCAGGCTGGATCCCGGTTCCGGGGGATCCGGCATCCGTCACGCACGCGGCCGCCCGGCCGGCCGACCTCCGAGGAGCAGCGGACATGAACCCAGCGGTCGTACGGAGCGCCGGCTCTCCCGGCCGGAGCCGGTTACAGGCTCGCGGCGTGGTCGGGGACGTAGGTCTGCAGGTCACGCGACGGGCGCTGGTACCCCGTCGGCGCCGGCCGCTCGGGCAGTTCGAGCACCGGCGGCGGCACGTCGTGGTACGGCACTGTCGAGAGCAGGTGGGCGATCATGTTCAGGCGGGCCGCCCGCTTGTCGTCGCTCTCCACGACGTACCAGGGCGCGTCGGAGATGTCGGTGTGCACCAGCATCTCGTCCTTGGCCCGGGAGTACGCCTCCCAGTGGGTGATCGACTCCAGGTCCATCGGCGAGAGCTTCCAGCGCCGCAGCGGGTCCTCCAGCCGCTTGCGGAACCTGTCCTGCTGCTCGGTGTCGCTCACCGAGAACCAGTACTTGCGCAGCAGGATCCCCGACTCGACCAGCATCCGCTCGAAGATCGGGCAGTGCCGCAGGAAGAGCTGGTGCTCCTCCTTGGTGCAGAAGCCCATCACGTGCTCGACCCCGGCCCGGTTGTACCAGGACCGGTCGAACAGCACGATCTCCCCGGCGGCGGGCAGCTGCTCGACGTACCGCTGGAAGTACCACTGGGTCCGCTCGCGCTCCGTCGGCTTCGGCAGCGCCGCGATCCGGGCGATGCGCGGGTTGAGGTGCTCGGTCACCCGTTTGATCGTGCCGCCTTTGCCTGCGGCGTCCCGGCCCTCGAAGATCACTACAAGACGTGCACCCGTGGCCCGTACCCACTCCTGCAGTTTCACCAATTCGGTCTGCAAGCGCAGCAGTTCCGTCTCGTACACCTTGCGCGGCAGCTCCGCCGCCTTCTTGCCGGCCATGCCGCCTCCGCCACCCGATGATCTACCCGTGGAGCCATCCGATGTCCAAGGTCGAACACCAGGACGCCACCGTACTGTCCGACGACGAGCTGCGCACCCTCGACGCCCACTGGCGCGCCGCCAACTATCTGGCCGCCGGCCAGATCTACCTGATGTCCAACGCGCTGCTCACCGAGCCGCTGCGCCCCGAGCACATCAAGCCGCGGCTGCTCGGCCACTGGGGCACCTCGCCCGGCCTGAACCTCGTGTACACCCACCTCAACCGGGTGGTCCGGGCGCGCGGCCTGGACGCGGTGTGCGTGTGGGGGCCGGGGCACGGCGGCCCGTCCGTGCTGGCCAACTCCTGGCTGGAGGGGAGCTACGGCGAGACCTACCCCGACGTCCCGCGGAACGGGGAGGGGATGGCGCGGCTGTTCCGGCAGTTCTCGTTCCCCGGGGGCGTGCCCAGTCACGTGGCCCCGGAGACACCGGGCTCGATCCACGAGGGCGGTGAGCTGGGCTACTCCCTCGCCCACGCCTACGGCGCCGCCCTGGACCATCCGGACCTGCTGGTGGCCTGCGTGATCGGCGACGGCGAGGCGGAGACCGGCCCGCTGGCCGCGTCCTGGCACTCCAACAAGTTCCTCGACCCGGTGCACGACGGCGCCGTCCTGCCGATCCTGCACCTCAACGGCTACAAGATCGCCAACCCGACCGTCCTGTCCCGCCTGCCCGAGGCCGAACTGGACGCCCTGCTGAGGGGGTACGGTCACGAGCCGATCCACGTCACCGGCGACGACCCGCACGAGGTCCACCGGGCCATGGCCGCCGCGATGGACGACGCCCTGGACCGCATCGCCGTCATGCAGCGCTCGGCACGCGAGGACGGCAGCACGGAACGCGTGCACTGGCCGGTGATCGTGCTGCGCACGCCCAAGGGCTGGACCGGCCCCGCCGTGGTGGACGGCGTGCCCGTCGAGGGCACCTGGCGGGCCCACCAGGTACCGCTCGCCGCAGTGCGTGAGAACCCCGAGCACCTGCGGCAGCTGGAGGCATGGCTGCGGTCGTACCGGCCCGAGGAGCTGTTCGGTCCCGACGGAAGTCCCGTCGCCGACGTGCTGGCCTGCGTCCCCGACGGTGCGAGGCGGCTGGGGGCCTCGCCGTACGCCAACGGCGGCCTGCTCGTCCGGGACCTGCCGCTCGCCGATCTCGACGAGTTCGCGGTCCCCGTCGACAAGCCGGGCACGACCCTGCACGAACCCACCCGGGTGCTGGGCGACTTCCTCGCGAGGATCATGAAGGACACGCGCTCGCGCCGGGACTTCAGGCTGGTCGGTCCGGACGAGACCGCCTCCAACCGGCTCCAGGCCGTCATCGACGTGAGCGGCAAGGCCTGGCAGGCGGGGCGGCTCCCGGTCGACGAACACCTCGAACCGCACGGCCGGGTGATGGAGATCCTCTCCGAACACCTCTGCCAGGGCTGGCTGGAGGGCTACCTCCTGACCGGCCGGCACGGACTGTTCTCCTGCTACGAGGCGTTCGTGCACATCGTCGACTCCATGGTCAACCAGCACATCAAGTGGCTGAAGACGTCTCGTCGCCTGCCCTGGCGGGCTCCCGTCGCCTCCCTCAACTACCTGCTCACCTCGCACGTGTGGCGCCAGGACCACAACGGCTTCTCCCACCAGGACCCGGGCTTCGTCGACCACATCCTCAACAAGAGTCCCGAAGTCGTCCGCGTCTACCTCCCGCCGGACGCCAACACCCTCCTGTCCGTCGCCGACCACGTGCTGCGCAGCCGCGACTACGTGAACGTGGTCGTGGCCGGCAAGCAGCCCTGCTTCGACTGGCTGCCGATGGACCAGGCCCGCGTCCACTGCGCCCGCGGCGCCGGGATCTGGGACTGGGCCGGCACCGAGAACGGCTCCCGTGAACCGGACGTGGTGCTCGCGTGCGCCGGCGACGTCCCGACCCAGGAGATCCTGGCCGCCGCCCAGCTGCTCCGCCGCCACCTGCCCGAGCTGGCGGTACGGGTGGTGAACGTCGTCGACATGGCCCGCCTCATGCCGCACGAGGAGCACCCGCACGGGATGACCGACTTCGAGTACGACGGCCTGTTCACCACCGACAAGCCGGTGATCTTCGCCTACCACGGCTACCCCTGGCTGATCCACCGCCTCGCCTACCGCCGCACCGGCCACCGGAACCTGCACGTCCGCGGATACAAGGAGTCCGGGACCACCACCACCCCGTTCGACATGGTGGTCCGCAACGACCTGGACCGCTACCGCCTCGTCATGGACGTCATCGACCGCGTCCCCGGCCTCGCCGTCCGCGCCGCCGCGGTACGCCAGCAGATGGCCGACGCCCGCACCCGCCACGAGGCCTGGATCCGCGCCCACGGCACCGACCTGCCCGAGGTGGCCAACTGGAGCTGGGCCGGCTGACAGGACCTGGCCCGGCCGGTGGGCCCGGGGCGGCCGGGGCGTGGCGTCGCCGTCGGTACGTGCGCCGTACGTGGCCCGTCCGGCGGTGGACGGGGGCCGGTCGGCCCAAGCGGCCGGTTCCCGGCCGGTGCAGGCTGGACCCGTGAGGTGGCGGGCACGCCCCGCTCCCGGAGCGGGCGCACACCTCCCCCCAGGGCGGCGACGGCCGAGGCCTCCGGACACCTGGGGAGCCGGCACCGGGACCGGGCGCCGTCTCCGGGCCCCCGGCCCCCGGCCCCCGGCCCCCGGCCCCCGGCCCCCGGCCCCCGGGCCCCGGGCCCTTCGTCGGCCCGGCCGGGACCGTTGGCCCCTGGACCTGCCCCTGACCGGCGGCGCAGGCTGACAGGACCGGGTGCCCCAGGACGGTGGTACCGCAGGACGAGAGACGAGGCGGCCGATGTACTCCCATGACGGATTCCGCGAACTGGACCGTGGCGAGTGCCTGCGCCTGCTCGCCGGAGTGCCCGTCGGCCGGATCGTCCACACCCGGCACGCGCTGCCCGCCGTGCTGCCCGTCAACTTCGGCCTGGACGGGGACGGCGCCGTGCTGCTGCGGACCTCCGCGGCCTCGGAACTGGTGCACGCCATCGACGGCTCGGTGGTGGCCTTCGAGGCCGACGAGGTGGACGCGGACCGCCGCTCCGGCTGGAGTGTGGTCGTCACCGGCGCCGCGACCGTGGTGCAGGACCCGGCCGAGCACGAACGGCTGGTCCGTGAGGGCCCGCGCTCGTGGGTGCCGGTGCCGCAGGAGGTCTTCGTGCGCATCGAGCCGGACCTGGTCACCGGACGGGAACTGACCGGCTGAGGGACCGGGCACCCGTCAATCCACTCATTACCGACAATCCGCCCATCGGAACCGGGCGATGGACGAGTCCCGTGGTGGAGCAGGGGTCCGCAGGGGTTAGCGTGGTGGGCGCTGACCGTCGGCCACCTGCCGGCGGGCGTCGGTCGTGAGGGGCGGAAGGGCGAGAAATGCGGGTCGGGGCGGTTTCGTGAGATTGCTGCACACGTCCGACTGGCACCTCGGCCGCTCCTTCCACCGGGTGAACATGCTCGACGCCCAGACCGAGTTCATCGGCCACCTCGTGCGGACCGTACGCGAGCGGGCCGTCGACGCCGTGCTCGTCTCGGGGGACGTGTACGACCGCGCGGTCCCGCCGCTCGCCGCGGTCGAGCTGTTCGACGACGCGCTGCACCGGCTCGCCGACCTGGGCGTGCCCACGGTGATGATCTCCGGCAACCACGATTCGGCCCGTCGCCTCGGCGTCGGCGCCGGTCTCATCGACCGCGCGGGCATCCACCTGCGTACCGAGCCGTCCGCCGCCGGTACGCCGGTCGTCCTCGCCGACGCCTTCGGCGACATCGCCTTCTACGGGCTGCCCTATCTCGAACCCGCCCTCGTGAAGGACGAGTTCGGGGTCGAGAAGGCCGGTCACGAGGCGGTGCTGGCCGCCGCCATGGACCGGGTCCGCGCCGACCTCGCCGCCCGTGCCCCCGGCACCCGCTCCGTCGTCCTCGCGCACGCGTTCGTGACCGGAGGCGAGGCCAGCGACAGCGAGCGGGACATCACCGTCGGCGGGGTGGCCGCCGTCCCGGCCGGCGTCTTCGACGGCGTCGACTACGTGGCGCTGGGGCATCTGCACGGCTGCCAGACCATCACCGAGCGCGTCCGCTACTCGGGCTCCCCGCTCGCGTACTCCTTCTCGGAGACCGACCACCGCAAGAGCATGTGGCTGGTCGACCTGGCCGGTGACGGCACGGTCACCGCCGAGCGGCTGGACTGCCCGGTCCCGCGTCCCCTGGCCCGGCTCCGGGGCACCCTGGACGACCTGCTGGCCGACCCCGCCCTGACCCGGCACGAGGACGCCTGGATCGAGGCCACGCTCACCGACCCGGTCCGCCCCGCCGACCCCATGGCCCGGCTCACCGACCGCTTCCCGGGCACCCTGAGCCTGGTCTTCGCCCCCGAGCGCGCCCCGGACGACCCGGACGTGACCTACGCCCGCCGCCTCGCCGGCCGCACCGACCGGCAGATCGCCGAGGACTTCGTCGCCCACGTGCGCGGCGCGGGCCCGGACGAGCGGGAACTGGCCGTGCTCGGCGACGCCTTCGACGCCGTCCACGCGGACGCCGCGGCCCGCGAGGTGCCCCGGTGACCGCCCGTACTCACAGCATCCCGCCCGCCGGCCCGCACTCCGCCGAGGCCGGCCGCGGCCCGCGCGGTGCGGTGGCAGCGGGGCCGGGGTGGCCGGGGGAGGACGTCCAGTGAGGCTGCACCGGCTCGATCTGACCGCCTTCGGGCCCTTCGGCGACACCCAGAGCGTCGACTTCGACGCGCTCTCCGCCGCCGGGCTCTTCCTCCTGCACGGCCCGACCGGTGCCGGCAAGACCTCCGTCCTGGACGCCGTCTGCTACGCGCTCTACGGCAGCGTCCCCGGCGCCCGTCAGAGCGGCCAGGGCCTCACCCTGCGCAGCGACCACGCCGCCCCGGCCGTCCGCACCGAGGTCCGCCTCGAACTCAGCGTCGCCGGACGCCGGCTGGAGATCACCCGGCAGCCGCCCTGGGAGCGCCCCAAGAAGCGCGGCTCGGGCACGACGCTGGACAAGGCCCAGGCCTGGCTGCGCGAGTACGACGCGAAGGGCGCCGCCTGGAAGGATCTCAGCCGCTCCCACCAGGAGATCGGCGAGGAGATCACCCAGCTGCTCGGTATGAGCCGGGAGCAGTTCTGCCAGGTCGTGCTGTTGCCCCAGGGCGACTTCGCCCGCTTCCTGCGCGCCGACGCGGGAGCCCGCGGCCAGCTGCTCGGCCGGCTCTTCGACACCCAGCGCTTCGCCGACGTCGAGAAGCGCCTCGCCGAGCGGCGGAAGTCCACCGAGGCGCGGGTACGGGACGGTGACGCCGCGCTGCTGGCCGACGCGCACCGGATGCAGCAGGCGGCCGGCGACGCGATGGAGCTGCCTGACCTGGCCCCGGGCGACCCCGGCCTCGCCGAGGCCGTCCTGACCGCCGCGGCGGTCGCCCGCAGCACCGCACGGGAGCGCCGCACCCTCGCGAACTGCCGCCTGGACCTGACCGAGTCCGCCCAGTTCGCCGCCGACCGCGCACTGGCGGACGCCCGTGAACTGGCCCGTCTGCAGGGCAGGTTCGCGCAGGCGCGGCAGCGCGCGGCCCGGCTGGCGGAGGGGGCCGGGGCCCACCGGGAGGCGCAGGCGCGGATGGAGCGGGCGCGGAAGGCGGAGGCGGTGGCGCCGGCGCTGGAACTGCGCGAGGCGGCCGAGTCCGCGCACCGCGCGGCGGCCGCGGCCGAGGCACGCGCACGGGCGCTGCTGCCGGACACCTTCGCCGGAGCCGGTGCGGCAGGGCTGGCGGCCGCTGCCCGCCGGGCCGCCGAGGAGCTGGGCGGTCTGGAGTCCGCGCGCCGGGCCGAGCGACGGCTCGCCGAGGTCGTCGACGAGCGCGGCCGCCTCGACCGGCAGGAACGCGAGGACGAGGACGTCCTGCGGGAGACCGACGGCTGGCTCGCCGACTGGGACGCCACCCGTGCCGCCCTCCAGTCCCGTATCGACGCCGCCCAGGAGGCCGCGACCCGGGCCGAGCAGCTCGCCGTGCAGCGCGAACCCGCGCGGCAGCGGCTGGCGGCGGCCCGGCTGCGGGACGAACTCGGCCGGGACACCGACGAAGCCCAGCGCGCCGCCCTCGCCTCCGGTGCGCTGGCCCTGGAGGCGAAGGCGCACTGGCTGCGGCTCAAGGAGCAGCGCCTGGCCGGCATCGCCGCGGAGCTCGCCGCCCGGCTCACCGCGGGCGAGCCCTGTGCCGTCTGTGGGTCCACCGAACACCCCGCGCCCGCGCAGATGTTCGCGGGCCATGTCGACGCGGAGGCCGAGGAGCGCGCGGAAGCCGACCACCAGCGCGCCGAGGCGCGGCGCGCCCAGGACGAACGCCGCCTCGCCACCGCACGCGAGGCACTGGCCGCCGCCACCGCCGCGGCCGGGGACACACCCACCGACCGACTCACCGCCCAGGTGGACGAGTTGGAGCAGGAGTACCGCCTGGCCCGGGGCGCCGCCTCCGACCTGCACCCGGCGCAGGAGGAGCTGCGGCTGGCCGAGCGGGAGCGCGAGCGCCGGCTGACCGACCGCCGGCAGGCCGAGGTCCGGGCCGCCTCCCGGGTCGCCCGGCGTGACGGCCTCGACGCCGAACACGCCCTGCTCGAAGCGGAGTTGACCAAGGCGCGGGGGAGCGCGGACAGTGTGGCGGCGCGGACCGGGCAGCTGGAGCGACAGGTGGCGCTGCTCACCGAGGCCGCCGACACCGCGCGCGCCGCCGAGGGCGCCGCCCGGCACCTGAAGGACGCCGACGCCCGGCTCGCGGACGCCGCCTACCGGGCCGGCTTCGAGACGCCGCAGGCCGCGGCCGCCGCGCTCCTCGACGACACCGCCCACCGCGAGCTGCAACGACGTCTGGACGAAAGGCAGTCGGAGGAGGCGGCGGTCCGTGCGGTGCTCGCCGAGACGGACACCGCGGCCGCCGCGCAACAGCCGCCCGCCGACCTCGACGCGGCGGAACGCACTGCCGCCGCGGCGGCCCGGTCGGTGCGTGAGGCCGCGTCCGCCCGCGACCGGGCCGACCACTGCTGCACCGAACTCGACCGGCTGTCCGCCCGCGCCACCGCGGAGGTGCGCCGGCTCGCCCCGCTGCGCGAGGAGTACGACCGGGTCGCCCGGCTCGCCGCCCTCACCGCGGGCACCTCGGCCGACAACGAACGCCGGATGCGTCTGGAGTCGTACGTCCTGGCAGCCCGGCTGGAACAGGTCGCCGCCGCGGCCACCGTCCGCCTGCAGCGCATGTCGTCCGGCCGCTACACCCTGGTCCACTCCGACGACCGCACCGGACGCGGCCGCAGCGGCCTCGGACTGCACGTCGTCGACGCCTGGACCGGACGCGAACGCGACACCGCCACGCTGTCCGGCGGCGAGACCTTCTTCGCCTCCCTCGCCCTGGCCCTCGGCCTCGCGGACGTGGTCACCGACGAGGCCGGCGGGGTCCGGCTCGACACCCTCTTCATCGACGAGGGCTTCGGCAGCCTCGACGACCAGACCCTGGACGAGGTCCTCGACGTCCTCGACTCGCTGCGCGAACGCGACCGCAGCGTCGGCATCGTCAGCCACGTCGCCGACCTGCGCCGCCGCATCCACGCCCAACTGGAGGTGGTGAAGGACAGATCGGGCTCCGCGCTGCGGCAGCGCGGCGTCTAGGGCCCTAGGTGCCGATCGCCCGGCGGGGCAGGGGGGAGGAGTAGACGACGCTCGTCGTCACCGAGCCCAGGGTGCCGATCCTGCCGGTGATCTCCTCCAGGTGACGCATCGAGCGGGCGGTGACCTTGATGACGAAGCAGTCGTCGCCCGTGACGTGGTGGGCCTCCAGGATCTCGGGCGTGGCGGCGACCAGGTCGTGGAACGGCTTGTAGTGGCCGTTGGGGTAGCGGAGGCGGACGAAGGCGAGGATCGGCAGGCCGAGGCGTTCCGGGTCCACCACCGCCGCGTAGCCACGGATCACGCCCGCCTCCTCGAGGCGGCGCACGCGTTCGGTCACCGCGCTCGGGGACATCGCGACGGCACGCGCCAGCTCGGCGAAGCTGGCCCGGCCCTCGCGCTGGAGGACGTCGAGGATGCGCCAGTCGGTGGCGTCCGGGGAAAACGCGGTCATTGGGGATGGATAACAGGGAATCCCCGGCCGGACAAGGTCCGGGCCGGGAATCGCGCCTTCAGGGCGGCCGGTCACCGGCCGTAGATTTCCGGTCATGGAGATCCGCCGCACCGGCGGTCGAAGGGAAAGGCCCGACATGACCGACACGTTCGTCACCGCCCCCAACCCCGTGCTGCGCGTCGCCCCGGCCGCCCCCGCCGACGCCGCCGCCCACTTCCGTGCGAGCCTCGCCCTGCACGCCGACGTCTCGGACGTGGCCGCCGCCCTCGCCGACACCGCCGACCCCGGCTTCGTCGTCCTCGACTCCCGCTCCACCGCCGCCTGGGACCAGGGCCACATCCCGGGCGCCGTCCACCTGCCCACCGCGCTCGTCCCCGGGCAGGCCGCCGGGCTCCTCGACCGGGACGTGCCCGTGGTGACGTACTGCTGGGGTCCCGGCTGCAACGGCGCCACCCGTGCCGCCCTGGCCCTGGCCGAACTCGGCTACCGGGTCAAGGAGATGCTCGGCGGCTTCGAGTACTGGGTGCGTGAGGGCTTCGAGTTCGAGACCTGGCAGGGGCGCGAACGCCGGACCCCGGACCCGCTCACCGCGCCCGCCCGGCACGGCGACTGCGGTTGCTGATTCCCGAAGGCGAACCTGCATGGTCGCTGTCCGTGTAGGTTCGGCCCATGACTCGTTATGCGGATCCAGGCGTGATGGAGTGGGTGGAGTCGGGCGGCGGTCCGCTCGTGGCGGTCCCGGAGACGGTCCTGCCGTTCTGGGCCGGGGCGGACAGCGCGGACCTGGCCACCGACTACGACCGCGCCTGCGAGGTCGACGGCTTCGTCGGACTGCTCCCGGTCGGGGACAGCGCCGCCCTGGTCCTGGGCGACGAGCCCGCCTCGACGTCCTTCCTGCCGGACCACGGCACCTTCGTACGGTGGTCCGCCGCCGACTCCGAGGACGAACTCCTCGCCCAGGTCCCGGCCGCGCTCGACGCCGCCGTGTGGGAGAAGGAACTGCGCTGGCGGGTCCCCGGTCCCGTCGTCCTGTTCGACTCCGCCTGGCCGGGCGGCGAGGCCGAGGGCGGGGAGCACCTGCGCGTCCCGCTGGAGCCCGGCACCTACCTGGTGCGCGCCGCCTACACCAGGCCCGGCCCGGAAACCTGGCTGGGACTCGTGCAGTTGCGCAAGGTCAACGACTGACCGACCGTCACCTCACCCCGTCCACGGCGATGTTGAGATGCCGGGGCCCGCGCAGCACCGCGTTCCGACGGTACGGCGGCGGGTCCTCGACCAGCCGGGGACCGTCGAGCCGCCGGGCCAGCTGGGCGAGCGCCAGCTGCGCCTCGATGCGGGCCAGCGGGGCACCGAAGCAGCTGTGGATGCCGCTGCCGAAGCCGAGGTGCTGGATGTCCTTGCGGTCCGGGTCGAAGCGGTCGGGGTCCGGGAACCGCTGCGGGTCCCGGTTGCCCGCGCCCAGGACCAGCCAGATCCGCGAACCCTTGGGAATGGTCACCCCGTGCACCTCGATGTCGGTGATGCAGGTGCGCTGCGGCAGGAGCTGCACCGGCGGCTCGTAGCGCAGCAGTTCCTCCACGATCCGCACCGACAGGCCGGGGTCGTCGCGCAGCCGGGCCAGGACCTCCGGGTGCCGCAGCAACGTGAGCATCCCGTTGGTGATGAGGTTGACGGTCGTCTCATGGCCCGCGATGAGCAGCAGCACCGCCGTGCTGAGGACTTCCATGGTCGTCATGGCGCCGTCCGGACCGCGGCTGTGCACCAGGTCCGACAGCATGTCGTCGCGCGGTTCCCGGGCGCGTTGCTCCACCAGGCCGTTCAGGTACATGCCGAGCTGAAGCCGGGCCTCCTGCGCGGCCTTCTCCGAGTCGGCGGCGGTCCGGGTGTCCGGGTCCAGACCCGCCACGATCGGGTCGACCCAGGTCCGGAACCGGGGCTCGTCCTCCCTCGGTACGCCGAGCACCCGGCAGATCGCGGTCACCGGGAAGGGGTAGGCGACCTGGTCCACGAGGTCGAACTCCCGTGCGTCCCCGAGGCCGTCGATCAGCTCGGTGACGATCTCCTCCAGCTGTCCCCGCATGTTCTCGATCCGGCGTGGCCGGTGCGGCGGTCCGAAGGAGCTGTTGGCGATCCTGCGCAGCCGGTCGTGCTCCGGAGGATCCATCCGGATGAAACTCGGCGGCAGCCCGGTCGCCTCCGGGCCGGACAGCTCGTCCGCTCCGAGGGCGGCCAGGTTGGCGGCGTCGGAGCTGATCCGCGGGTCGTGCAGCAGCGCCTGGATGTCGTGGTAGGTGCTGATGAGGTACGGGCCGTCCTCCTCGTGCAGCACCGGCGTCCTGCGCAACTCCGCGTACACCGGGTACGGGTCGGCGCGGTTGGCGAAGTCGGTGATCTGCCGCAACATCGAGGTCTGCGTCATGACAGGTCCTTGGAACGTCGGGGCCGGCGTACGGTCAGTGGCGGGCGGGGTGGAAGACCAGCTGCTGGTCGGTCGGCGAGTAACCGCTGAGGGTCACCATCGGGGCGTGCGTCGGCAGCGCCGGGTCCGGGAAGGCGGCGTCCACCGGCACCCGCCCCTCGGGGCGCCGGTCCACCGTCGGGAACTCCACCGGGAACGGCGCGCCCCGCTCGATCTGCCGCTGGTAGAACTCCAGCCACCGCGTGTTGTCGAAGCTCACCGCGGCGATCGTCCGGCCCTGGTGGCCGTAGACCCCGACGAACCGGCGTTCGGCCAGCGAACCCTGCGTGATCATAATCTGGTCGCCCATCGGCGGTACCCCGACCGACTTGATGTTCACCCCGAACTGCGACGACCAGAACGCCGGCACCCACAGATGCGGCCTGCGCTCCGCGCTCGAACTGACCATGTTGTGCGCGGCGGTCTCGGCCTGCGCGACCGCGTTGCCCCAGTGCTCGAGGGACAGGAACTGGTAGCCGAACAGCGCGTGCGGGGACCGGGCGACATCGCCGGCGACGAAGACGTCGTCGGTGACGATGCCCCGGAAGTCGAAGGCACGGCAGCCCGCGTCACAGGCGACGCCCCGCGGGCCGGCGCCCAGCCCGGACCCGGTCAGCCAGTCGGTGTTGCGGACCGCGCCGAGCCCCACGACCACCACGTCCGCCTCGACGACGTTCTCGTCGGACAGATGGACCGCCCGCACCCGGCCGGCCGGGTCACCCTCCAGCGCGGTCACCATGACCCCGGTCCGCAGGTCCACCCCGTTCTCCCGGTGCATCTCGGCCGCGACCGCCCCGATCACCCCGCCCAGCGCGCCCACCAGCGGCGCGCCCGCGCGTTCCGCCACGGTGACGGGAATGCCCTGTTCCCGGCAGGCCGAGGCGATCTCCGAACCGGTGAATCCGGCGCCGATCACGAACACCCGGCGCGGCCCGGCCTTCAGCCGCCGCAGCAGCGCGGCCGCGTCGTCCCGGGTGCGCAGCGTGAAGACGCCGTCGAGGCGGGCCTCCTCCTCCTTCGGCCAGGGCCGGGCCCGCACCCCGGTGGCGATCAGCAACCGGTCGTACTCCACCTCGTCGCCGTCGGCCAGCCGTACCCGCCTGGCCTCCATGTCGAGGCCGGTCGCCGCGACGCCCAGCCGCCACTTCGCGTCGATCTCCAGACGGTGCGGCAGCTCCGTGTGGTGCGGCTCCGCCTTGCCGAGCAGGACGCCCTTGGACAGCGGCGGCCGGTCGTACGGCTCGTACGGCTCGTCGCCGATCATGGTGAGTTCGCCGGCGAAGCCCTCGGCGCGGAGCGTCTCGGCACCCCGCAACCCGGCCAGCGAGGCACCCACGATCACGATCCGGCCCTCGCGCCGCAGCCAGTCCGGATAGTCAGCGGGCGGCATCCGAGGCCCCTCCCGCGGCTCCGTCCAGACCGTCGGCGGTGATCGCCTGCACCGGGCAGGCCGCGACCGCGCGGGCCAGTCGCTCCCGCTGCTCCTCCTCGGCGCGCGGGTTGTAGACCAGCGACTCCTCGCCGTGCATGGCGAAGACGTCCGGAGCGAGGAACGCGCACTGCGCGTACCCCTGACATCTGTTGAGGTCGACGACAAGACGCATCATGGCTCCGCCCTTCGGTGGCCAGGTCCGGTGCGTACCGCCGGTCCGTCGTCCCAGTGTCGGGCGAGGGCGAACTCAGCGCACTCCGGCACGGGAGCCGGTGGCACGGCGGAAGCTCTCCGCGACGATGTGCACGCTGATCAGCAGCGACCACGCCGGGAACACCAGCTCGGCCCACGGCACGGCGGACGACACGAACAGCAGCGCCACGGTGGCCACCAGGCCCAGCACCGTGAGCCAGCGGGGCAGGATGCCCAGCCGGTGCCCGATCACCGACGTGGAACAGGTGAAGACGGCCGCCATCCGCATGGCGTACCCGGTCATCAGCGTGTACGCCAGGTGCTGGCCGAAGTCCCAGACGGGCCTGGAGGGTGAGGTGCCCGCCGGATGCGCGGTGTCGAACACCGCCGTGGCCGCCGCCGCGGCGCCGAACATCGTGGCCGTGAAGACCAGCCCGCTGCCGAGGAAGACAGTGGCCAGGAACCGGTCCTCGCCCTCACCGACATGGGCGCGTACCGCGCCGGCGAACCACAGGAAGCAGATGCCCGCGAACGGCACCAGCAGGAGCGCCGCGTGCACGGCGCTGCGCTGGGCCGGATCCGGCCGCTGGGCCACGACCGCGTCGGCACCCTGCGGGATCCCCAGCCGGATCAGCACCATCGCGGCGGCGAGCAGCAGCGCGAAGACGATCCCGGCCACACCCGCCGCCCGGGGGGTCTCCAACGGCTGCCGTCGGGGCTCGGAGGTCTGCATGCGCGGCTCGCTTCCTGTGTCCGGTGGCCCCCGGCACCAGCAAGCCGAATCCGCCGGACCGGCGCCACCGGAACACCCCCGAACGGCAGACACGGCCGGTACCCCGGCCGCGCCGCCGGCCGGTCAGAGCCGGGACAGCTCCTCCACCAGGTCGTCCAGGCCCAGTGACCCCTGGGACAGGGCCGCCATGTGCCAGGCCTTCAGGTCGAAGGCGTCGCCCTGCCGCTCCCGGGCCTTCTCCCGGCCCAGCAGCCAGGCCCGCTCGCCCAGCTTGTAGCCGATGGCCTGGCCCGGCATCGACAGATAGCGGGTCAGCTCGCTCACCACGAAGTCCGCGGGGCGGCTGCTGTGCGCGGCGAAGAACTCCTGCGCGAGCTCGGGCGTCCAGCGCTCCCCGGGGTGGAAGGGGGAGTCGTCCGGGATCGTCAGCTCCAGGTGCATGCCGATGTCGATGATGACCCGCGCGGCACGCATCATCTGCGCGTCCAGGTAGCCGAGCCGGCGCTCCGGGTCGGTGAGGAAGCCCAGCTCGTCCATCAGCCGCTCCGCGTACAGCGCCCAGCCCTCGGCGTTGGCGCTGACCATCCCGACGCCGGCCTGGTAGCGGGAGAGGTTCTCGGCGATGTGCTTCCACTGCGCCAGCTGGAGGTGGTGGCCGGGCACCCCCTCGTGGTACCAGGTCGAGACCAGGTCGTAGACGGGGAACCGGGTCTGGCCCATCGTCGGCAGCCAGGTGATACCGGGGCGGGAGAAGTCGTCCGACGGCGGCGTGTAGTACGGCGCCGCCGCACTGCCGGGCGGCGCGATCCGGGACTCCACCCGGCGGACCCGCTCGGCCAGGTCGAAATGGGTGCCGTCCAGCTTCTCGATGGCCTCGTCCATCACGGACTGCAGCCACTCCCGCACCTCGTCGACGCCCTCGATGTGCGTGCCGTGCTCGTCCAGGTGCGCCAGCGCCTCCCAGGGCGTGGCCGCGCCGGGCAGGATCTTCTCCGCCTCGGCCCGCATCTCGCCGAGCAGCCGGTGGTACTCGGACCAGCCGTACGCGTACGCCTCGTCCAGATCGAGGTCCGTACCGTTGAAGTAGCGGACCCAGCGGGCGTACCGCTCGCGGCCCACCACGTCCGGCGCGCCCTCGATCGCGGGCTCGTACACGTCCCGCATCCAGTCGCGCAGCGCCACGACCGCCCCGGTGGCGGACCGGGCCGCCGCGTCCAGTTCGGTGCGCAGCGCCTCGGGCCCGGCCGACGCGAACTGTTCGAACCAGCCCCTGCCGTCGCCCGTGTCGGCCCATTCGCCGAGCTGTCCGACGAAGGTGGCGGTGGCCCGCGGACCCGCGTAGAGCTTCCGCTCCAGGCCCAGTGCGAGGGACTGCCGGTACCCCTCCAGCGCGGCCGGCACCGCGCGCAGCCGCTCGGCGACCGCCGCCCAGTCCTCCTCGGTGGCGACGGGCGTCACGGTGAACACCCCGCGCACCGAGTGCGCGACCGAGCTCAGGTTGCTGACGGCACGCAGGCTCTCGTCCGCCTCGTGCACGGCGAGGGCGGCGGTGAGCCGCTCACGCAGCAGACGGGCGCAGCGACGCTCGATGTCACTGTCCGCACCGGGCTGCCGCTCGGCCTCGTCGAGCTTGGCGAGCGTGGCGCGCTGGAGCTGTGCGACCGCTTCGTCACCGGCCGGCGAGGTGTCGGGCAGCCGGCCCGAACTCTCCTTCACGCCGAGGAACGTACCGGTGATCGGGTCGAGGGCGATGAGTTCGTCGACGAAGGTGTCGGCGACCTGACGGGGCAGCGGGCTGTTCGTCTGTGACATGCGGTCCATCCTCGTACGACGGCCGCCGCGCGTCACTGGGATTGAGCTGACGGCGTAGGCGGGAGCAGCGGTCCGCAGTCCCACCGCTGGAAGATCAGCCGGGTCTCCACCCGGGCCACTTCCCGACGGGACGTGAACTCGTCCAGGACCAGCCGCTGAAGGTCCGTCATGTCCGCCACGGCCACCTGGACCAGGTAGTCGTCGGGACCGGTCAGATGGAACACCGTACGCGACTCCGGCAGCGCCCGGATCCGCTCCACGAACGGGCCCACCAACTCCCGCCGGTGCGGCCTGACCTGCACCGAGAGCAGCGCTTCGAGACCGCGCCCGAGTTTGGCCGGATCGAGTTCGAGCCGGTGCCCGAGGATCACCCCCGAGCGGCGCAGCCGCGCCACCCGGTCCAGGCACGTCGACGGCGCCACGCCCACCTGGGCGGCGAGATCGCGGTAGGTGGTCCGGGCGTCGTTCTGAAGCAGCCGCAGCAGATGCAGGTCCACCGGATCCAGTACGACGGAATCGGCCATGAGCCGAACGTAGCACGGCGTTCGGGGCGACCGGCCCGCCCCCTGTTCACCCTTTCGCCATGGACACAGCGAGCATGGACATGGCGGGCTCGGGCGCGGCGGGCATCGACGCGGCGGGCATCGACGCGGCGGGCATGGACGCGGCGGGCATCGACGCGGCGGGCATGGACGCGGCGGGCATCGACGCGGCGGGCATGGACGCGGCGGGCTTGGACGCGGCGGGCTTGGACAGCGCGGGTACGGCCACTGCGCACGACCGGCCGGCGCGGCGTCACGGCGACCCGGGCCGCCCGCGGCGCGCCCTGGCCACCGAGGCGGTGCACGCAGGCCGCGACGACCTCGCCCGACAGGGACTGCACGCCCCGCCGATCGACCTGTCCACCACCTACCCGTCGTACGACAGCCGTGCCGAGGCCGCCCGCATCGACGCCTTCGCCACCGACGGCGCGGACCCCACCGGGCCCCCGGTCTACGGGCGCCTGGGCAACCCGACGGTCGCCCGCTTCGAGACCGCCCTGGCCCGCCTCGAAGGCACCGCGTCCGCGGTGGCCTTCGCCAGCGGCATGGCCGCCCTGTCGGCCGTCCTGCTCGCCCGCGCCGGTGCGGGTCTGCGCCATGTCGTGGCCGTACGGCCCCTGTACGGTTGCAGCGACCACCTCCTCACCGCCGGTCTCCTCGGCACCGAGGTCACCTGGACCGACCCGGCCGGCATCACCGACGCGCTGCGTCCCGACACCGGCCTGGTGCTGGTCGAGTCCCCGGCCAACCCGACGCTGGCCGAACTGGACCTGCGCGCCGTCGCCCACGCCTGCGGCACGGTCCCGCTGCTCGCCGACAACACCTTCGCCACCCCTGTCCTGCAACGCCCCGCCGAACTCGGCGCACGTCTGGTGCTGCACAGCGCGACCAAGTACCTCGGCGGTCACGGCGACGTGCTGGCCGGGGTGGTCGCCTGTGACGAGGAGTTCGCGGGGCAGCTGCGAAAGACCCGGTTCGCGACCGGCGGCGTGTTGCACCCGCTGGCCGGCTATCTGCTGCTGCGCGGCCTGTCCACCCTCCCGGTACGGGTCCGCGCCGCCTCCGCCAACGCTGCCGAACTCGCCCGCCGGCTCACCGCCGACCCCCGGGTGGCCCGCGTCCACTACCCGCGGCTCGGCGGCGCGATGATCGCCTTCGAGGTGCACGGCGACCCCCACGAGGTCGTCTCCCGGGTAGGTCTGATCACCCCGGCCGTCAGCCTGGGCAGCGTGGACACCCTCATCCAGCACCCGGCGTCGATCAGCCACCGCATCGTGGCCGCGGGCGACCGCAGAGCGGCCGGTGTGAGCGACCGGCTGTTGCGCCTGTCGGTGGGCCTGGAGGACGTGGACGACCTGTGGTCCGACCTGGACCGGGCACTGGGACGGCGGTAGCGCCCCGTCCGGGGCGCCGGCCTGCCCCCAGCCGAAGGCTGGGGGCGGCACCGCGCTCCCCGCCCCTACGGCGCTTCGGTCCGCCCCGGCTCACCCGCACCGGAGAGCCGTCCCGCGACCGCCACGGCATCCAGCCGAGCGGTGATGACCAGCGTCCCCTCCTCGATCTGGTAGTCGAGCGGCAGCCCCAGCGCCCGCATCGCGGCCACCATCCCGGTGTTGGACGCCTGCGTCACCGCGTACACGCTCTCGCAGCCCGCCTCGACCGCCATCCCCACCAGCCGGCTCAGCAACTCCCCGCCGACGCCCCGCCGCTGCCAGTCGTCCTCGATGAGCAGCGCCACCTCCGTCTCGTCCCCGTCCCAGAGCAGATGCCCGAGTCCCACGATGCGCCCCGACGCGGTCTCCACCGCCAGCGTCCGGCCGAACCGGGGGCTCAGGAGGTGGTTCAGGTAGCGGTCCGCGTCCCCTACGGGACCGTGGTACCGCAGTCCCAGGGTCCGCGCCGAGCAACGCTCGTGCATCGCCTTGGCCGCCTCCAGGTCACCGGTGTCGGCCCGGCGCACGGTGATCGCGTCGCCCTCCGGCAGTGTGAGCACGTCCTGGCCGTGCGGGATCCGCGGTCCGAGCCGGGCGTCCAGCTCCACCAGCGCCCGCGCCCGCGCGAACTCGGTGGGCGTGAAGGGCAGATACGGCCGCTCCACGGTGATCACTCCGCCTTCCGGCGCACGCAACCGCATCACGGTGTCCTCCAGCACGCCCTCGACGGGAACCGTCTCGGGGCGCCGGGCCCCGCCCACCGGATGGGCGGGGAGCGAGCGGATCGTGCACCGTCCCAACAACTGCCGGAGTGCCAGCGGAAGTTCCGCCGCGTCCAAGGCGGTGCGGGTGGCCAGACCCAGCACCCGGGTCGGGGCGTCCACCAGATCGTGGGTGTCGGCCCGTTCGATCCAGGTGTCCGTGCCCCCGGCCCGCGCGAGTGCCCGGGTGATCTCACTCGCGGTCAGCTCGCCGGGGCCCCGCAGCAGGAACTCGTCCACGGTGCCGTCGGCCAGGGGATGCGTCTGCAGGCTGAGGATGTCCACCCGGTGCGCGGCGAGCGCGCTGCACAGCGCGGCCAGCGAACCGGGTTCGTCCCGCACCGTCGTGCGCAACCGCCACAGCGTGGCGGGCGTTCCCCCCGCCACCGGGGCCTGCGCATCGGGCCCGGCCTGTCCCGTCGCGTCGACGGCAGGCCGGGCGCCGGTATCGGTATCCGTCACCGGCGGTGCGTGACCTGGGCGCCTCGCCCACCAGACGTGGAAGCCCGCGGTCGCCGCCAGCACCAGTGCCGAGACGACCAGCAGCGCCGGGCCGTCCGGCCCGTGCCCCACCAGGTTGGCCACCCCGTCCGCGACCGCCACCGCCGTGAAGAGCGCGGCCAGTTCGACGACGTCCCGTCGCCAGTGGTGCACGGGACGTCCGTTCCTCGTGCGTGTCACATCAGACATGTCTCGATTCATGCAGCCACTGTGAAGGAAAGGTGTTGCGTGATCGCGAACGCTCTGTGACCGATCGGTAAAGCATGCTTATGTTCCTTTTGTTGATATTTTTACTACCACTCAGGCGGCCACCGGTCCGGCCAGCGCGTCACGCAGCCGACGGGCCTGCACCACCAGCCGGGACGAGCCGCGCCGTGCCGCCGCCCCGGAGAGATGGGGCAGGTCGCCGTGTGCCCCCGACCGCTCGGCGCACTCGGCGGCGGTCGAGAGCAGCTCCCCGAGCCCACGCGCCGAGCCGGAGGTCCCCGCGGTCGCGAGGTCGGCGAGCAGCACGGGCAGGGCGTGCCGGAGCATCTCCCATATGGTCGCGTTCGCCCCGGTGGCCGCCGCCGTCCGCGCCGACTCGGCCAGCCGCAGCGGCTTCACCGCACCGCGCCGGACCAGCTGACCGAGATCGGCACCCAGCCGCTCCGCGTCCAGCTGCCCGCGTGCCGCGAGCACCAGCAGCGCGTCCACCGCGGCCAGCCGGTCCTCGGGGTGCCGGGCGCCGAGGCCGTAGGCCACGCACAGATGCGTGCTCTCGCCGGGCGTGCCGCCGGCCTCGGCGAGCAGCGGGAGCGCGGCGGCCATGCCCCGCTGGTCGTCCACGGCGGCCTCGGCGAGGTCGTGCATCAGCCGTACGGCCACCAGTTCGCGTTGTTCCGGGAGGGTGGCCAGCCAGGTTGCGTGGTCCTCCTGACCCCAGTGGTAGCAGTACCGGAGCTGCTCGGAGAGGGTGACCGGCCGGCCCAGCCGCCTGAACGCCTCCGGGAAGTGCTGCTGGAGCTCCACCACCTCACCCGACTCGACCAGGATCCGGGGACCCGACGTACGCCGGTCGGAGGCGGGCAGGGCGGGTCCCCTGGCGGACAGCCAGCACGCGAGCCGCTCGCCCTCCGGTGTGCCGAGTCCCCGCGCGCGCCCGGCGGCCGCGAGGGCCGCCGTACGGTCCTCGCGCCGCACCCGCAGCAGCGCCTGCGCGAAGTCGGCGTCGCCGACCCGCGCGCCGAGGCGGCGAAAGGCGTCGAGCCGGTCGACGAGCTCGCCCGGCTCCAGCAGCCCGGTGCTCCACGTCGGAGTGGCCAGCAGCAGCGGCTGCGGATCCGTCCGTATCCGGTAGGCCAGTTCACGGAGACGGACGTCCAGGACCCGCGAGAAGCCGTGGCGCGGGCACTGGTGATCGGCCGGTCCGCGCTGCAGGGCGGCGAGCAGGGTGGCCGTGCTCACGACCCCGTACAAGGTGGCCAGGAGCAGCTCCAGGCCGTCCTTCGGGCCGAGGAGTTCGCGCCGGGTGGGGCCGAAGTACTCCTCGGCGTGCCACCCGCGATGCGCCTCGGGCTGCCGCCACCAACGGCCGGCCACCGTCGGTTCGAGCGACTCCCGCAAGGCGTCCTGGTCCCGGTGGGCGTGCCGGGCCAGACCGTCCAGCGCCCGCTCGAACGCCGCCACGTCTCCGCCGGCCGCCAGCAGCGCCCCCACCTCCTCGGCGAGTTCCTCCGCCGACGCCGGCGCCGGCGCGAGCCGCTGCGGCTCCGGAACCGGCGGCAGCACCTCCTCGTACGCCGCGGGATCCGGTGCGGGCGCGACGCCCAGCGCGCCGGCCGCCCGGACGCGCAGGGCCGGACTCAACTGCCGCACCGCGTCGGCGACCTCGGACCGCGCCGCGGCGTCGTCGTCGAGTCGCCCGGCGTGCCGCTCCACCAGCTTCAGCGCCCGCTCCTGCACCTGGGTGTCCTCGTGCCCGAAGGCCTGGGCCACGGCGGGCAGCAGCAGCGGGGCCGCGGAGGCGTCACGGGCGAGCACCTTGCCGAGCAGTACCAGCTGGGCGCGGACCAGCTTCTTCTCGGCACGGAAGAGCAGCCCTTCGGAGGCCTCGGCCAGCTGCCGCGGGGTGAGGTCGCCGTCGAGGGCGAGCGCGGCGAGCACCGACTGGGCGTGCCCGGCGACCGGTGAGACGGCGTCACGGGCCAGAGCCGTCCAGTCGGCGACCCGCTCACGCTCCTCGTCCCGGGTCGGGTCGAGCTGGACCAGCAGCGGCAGGAAGATCCGGTGGTCGGTCGGGCCGCCGCCGCGCAGCAGCCGGGCGACGCAGGCGTCGAGGACCGCCCCCCGGTCCAGGGTGCCCGCGTGGGCGAGCTCGGCGAGCGCGCTCTGCCACGACCCCGGACCGTCGCCGAACAGCCAGCGCACCTCCGCCAGATCGGACAGCTCGAACAGCCCGCGCACCAGTGCCGCCAGATCCGGCTCGGCCCGCAGTCGCTCGACCAGGGGGACGCGCCCCCAGGTGTGCCCCACGTGCCGTACCCACCCGACCACGTAGGCATCGGTGACCGGGACCGCGCACCCCGAGCGGCACACCAGCCCCGCCATCAGCTCGAAGGGGACGTCCGCTGAGACCGGCCGTGCGGCCAGGCGCCGGGCCACGTCCGCCTGCCAGCCGGTGTCCCGGTCCGCCAGCGCCTTGAGCAGGGTCTCCACCGGCGCCTGCCGCCAGCGCATGTCGGCCCCGGCGATCCAGGTCGCCGCCGCGGCGGCTCCCGAGTGGCACATCGCCCCGGCCACCTGCAGCGCCGGGTACATGCGCCTGTCCCGCTCCTCCCACGAGGTGGCCCGGATCTCCTTGCGCATCTTCTGCAACTCGGGCAGCAGCGCACGCCGTTCGGCTTCGGTGAGCTTCCTCAGCAGCAGCTCGGTCTCTCCGGCGCGTCCCGCCCGTACCGCCTCCAGCACCGCACTCATCGCGCACCCCCGCCGATTCCCGCCATTGACTGCCCTGCCACGTCCTGCCCGGTACCGGCATCTCCGGTCCCGTCCGCCGCCGTCGCGGCGCCCCGGCGCACCATCCGTACCGCCAGTGCGTGCTTGCACGGCCCCCGCCCGCCCCGGTACGTCGCCCACCACAGACAGCTGCAGCTCAACACCCCCGCCGCGTCCCGTACCCGATGCACATGACCGTCCTCGGCCGTCACCGTGCCCACGGCTCCGTCGACGGTCACCGCGCCCGCGGCCACCAGCGCCCGGGCCGACCTCAGCCGGGGGTTGTGCCGCTCCACCCGCCCCGCGTCGTACGGCAGTTCACGGTGGAAGTAGGCGGCCTCCGCCGTGTCGTAGCCGACCCGTCCCGAGGTGCCGAGGCGGACCAGCGCCGCGCGGACCCGCTCCGCGCCGAGCCCCGAGGACGCGGCCAGGTCGGCGACGTCCACCCGGGGCTCCCAGGCCAGCAGCACCGCGATCAGCTCCGCGTCCTCGCCGGCCTCGTCGGTGGCGAGCGCGTCCAGGACACCGCCCTCGCCGGAGAACCCGCGCGCGGCGTCCGGTGACAGGGTCAGCGTGAGCCGCATGCCCGGCAGGACCACCTCCCAGGCGGCGGCCGTACCGGCGGCCGCGAGGGCGCCCTGCGGGCCGTAGACCCGCAGCGCCGTCGCATGGCGCAGGACACGCTGGAGCGCGGCCAGCCGCTCCGGACCGGGCAGACACACCGCCCCGGGCACCGGGCGGGTCGTCGGCCGCAGCGCCCGGCCCACCGGAACCACCCAGCCGGGGCCGGCCGCGCCCCGGCGTCCGGGTGCGGCGCGGGGGAGCGAGCGCAGGAACCGCACCGCCTCCGCGGCCGGCAGCTCGGCCCGCAGCTCGAACCCGGCCGCTATGACCTGTGCCTCCGCGAAGCCGCGCAGCCAGCGGTCCGGGAGCGGCACCTTCTTCTCCACCACCGGACCGTCCAGCGTCGTGACGGCCAGCTCCTCCGGGCCGATGCTGAGGTGCAGCGGATCGTCGGTGCCGATCCGGGAAAGCGCCTCCCGCAGCGGGTTGTTCACGTCGACGTTCGTCGTCCCGTGCCCCACCTCGCCCCCGTCCAGAGCGGGACCGAGGACGTCCAGCCGGGCGTACACCCCGCCGCAGCCGGAGAAGGACTCGAAGCGCAGCCGGTCGCCGTTTCCCGTAACCACCGGGTCCAGCGAGGCGCGCAGCTGCGGCTGGTGGTACCGCGCCGCCGCCACGTCGGCCACCGCGAGCAGCCCCGCGGCCGCCACCTGAGGAGACGTCAGGAAGCCCGTGAAGAACCGCGGATGGTCCGCCACGCCGGTGGGCGTCGCGCCCCGGGAGGTCTCGAGCCCGAGGCGGCGTCCGTCGGCCGCGGAGCGCAGCACGGAGGGTCGGCGATAGGCCACGGCCTGTGAAGATCGCGTCATGGGAAAACCGTAGAGGTGCCCACTGACAGCCAGTCTGACCTGCGAAAATGTCCTTGTTCGGCGGCGCGTTCCCAGCGCGGTGGAACACCCTGCCGAGGATGCGGCAGGGCCGCGCACCGGGGGATGACGCCGGAGCGCGGCCCTGCGAAAAGCGTACGGGAGTTACTGGCCGACCCGGCCGGGCTGCAGCGTACGGGTGAACAGCACCGTCCCGTCGTACTCGCGCAGACGCACCGTCAGCTCGCCGGAGTCGCCGTCGATGTCGACCTCGCCGAAGAACTGGTAACCCTCGGCGGGGGACACGTTCGAGGCGGTCGGCGCCTTGACGAACACCCGGTCGGGGCCGAACGTGCCGTCCAGCGCGCTGGCCGGGAAGGCGCCGGCGTTCAGCGGGCCCGAGACGAACTCCCAGAACGGGGCGAAGTCCTTGAAGGCGGCCCGCGACGGGTCGTAGTGCTGGGCCGAGGTGTGGTGGACGTCGGCCGTCAGCCACACCGTGCCGGTGATCCTCCGGTGCTTGATGTACCGCAGCAGCTCCGCGATCTGCAGCTCCCGGCCGAGCGGCGCGCCCGGGTCGCCCTGGGCGACGGCCTCGAAGTTCGGCTTGCCCTCGACCGGGTCGGGCACGACCAGACCGAGCGGCATGTCGGCGGCGATCACCTTCCACACCGCACGCGACCGGGACAGTTCCCGCTTCAGCCACTCCAGCTGCTCGGCGCCGAGGATGCCCTGCGGGTCGGTCGTCTGGTCGTCGGGCGAGTTCGCGTCACGGTAGGTCCGCATGTCCAGCACGAACACGTCGAGGAGCGGGCCGTGGTGGTGGACCCGGTAGATCCGGCCGTCGGGGCGCCCGCTGATCGTGGAGATCGGGAAGTACTCGGAGAACGCCTGCCGCGAGCGCGCCGCCATGTCGTTCAGCCTGGTGCCGGCCGGGTAGGAGGTGCCGGTGCCGATGACCTCGCCCGGGTACCAGTTGTTGCGGACCTCGTGGTCGTCCCACTGGATGACGTTCGGGACCTGGGCGTTGAACCTGCGCAGCGCCTGGTCGAGCAGGTTGTAGCGGAAGTTGCCTCGGAAGTCGTCCAACGTGACCGCGACGTGCGACTTCGCCTCACTGGTGACGTTGCGGTACAGGCTGCCGTCGGGCAGCGCCTGCGTCGCCGGGATCACGCCGTCGGCGTAGATGTTGTCGCCGCTGCACAGGAAGAAGTCGGGGTCGAGCTTCGCCATCGCGTCGAAGATGCGGTAGCCGCCGATGGACTCGTTGATGCCCCAGCCCTGCCCGGCCAGGTCGCCGGACCACACGAACCGCACGCCCTGGCGACGGCGCGTGGACGCGGTGCGGAAGGTGCCGGTGACCGGCTCGCCGGTGCGGCGCGGGTCGTCGGGGTCGGCGAGCAGCACGCGGTAGTGGATCTGCTCGCCGGACGGCAGGCCGTGCAGCCGGGTGGTGCCGGTGAAGTCGCTGCCCGCGCCGAGCAGCGGGCCGTGCCACCTGCGGGCGCCCCGGAACGACTCGGTGGCGGAGGTCTCCACGATCATGCGGGCCGGCCGGTCCGAACGGACCCACACCAGACCGGAGTCGGCCGTCACGTCACCCGCCTGCACGCCCCAGTCGGCGCGCGGCCGCCCGGACAGTGCGAACGCCGGCGCCGAACCGAGCGCGGTGGGCAGGGTCAGGGCCGCCGACGCGGCGAGGGAGCCGCGCAGCACGCTGCGGCGGCCAGGGAGCGAAAGGGACATGGAAAGGGCCTCCAGGACGGGATCCGGCCGATGTGCACAGCCACAACTACTGGTGCGCCGCAGCGCACACGGAAACCGCGGGTGAACACTGACCGGGCCCTCCGCCCCGTGGTGGCGGTCCGCTTCCAGGTGGTCGCGCGTCAGCGGCTGCCGTCCAGGATGACCCGGGCGACCAGCGCGGGGTCGTCGTTCATCGGGCAGTGGCCGCATCCGGGCAGCCGGATCAGCCGGGCCTTGGGGATGATCTGCTTGGCGCGGACGCCCTGGCGGCGCACCAGCAGCAGGTCCCGGGTGCCCCAGCCCACCGTCACCGGGACGCCGGGGATGTCGTCGGTGAACTGGACCAGGGAGCCCGCCCGCAGGGTGTCGGCGAATCCGTTGGCCCGTGCGAGGGCGAGGGTCTCGGCGACCACGGCCTCGGGCGAACGGCGCGCCGGACGGGCGTAGATGGTGCTCGTCAGAGCCGTCCGCCCGGCGGCCGTGCGGGACAGCCGTTCGACGAGCGGCAGCGGCAGGCGCTCCGCGATCCGCCGCATGGCGATGAGCACCCCGAAGGCGTAGCGCCGCTCGGCCTGCGACCAGAACCCGGCGGGGGAGAGCGCGGTGACGGACCGTACGAGCTTCTCGCGGCCCAGTTCCAGCGCCAGCAGCCCGCCGAGCGAGTTGCCCGCCACATGGGGCCGGTCCAGCCCCAGCGCCTCGAACAGGGCGCTCAGCACCGCGTTGGTCGTCGACAGGTCGTACGTGAGGCCGTCGGGCAGGCCGGGGGAGGCGCCGAAGCCCGGCAGATCCACGGCGATCACGTCCCGCTCGGTCGCGAGGATGTCCACCACCGGGTCCCAGGCCTGCCGGTGATGCCCTATCCCGTGGATCAGGACCAGGGGTTCACCGCGGCCCACGCGCGCGTAGGCGACGGTCACGTCCCGCTGACCGTGCGGGGTCGCGACCTTGAAGGAGACGGTGGCGGACATGGGGGCTCCTCGTCTGGCGGGGCTGGCGGCTTCGTCGACTCCGTAGACAGCTTGTCAGCAATTGCTACCGGCGGGTAGTCCCCGGTGGGGTGTGTCGCGTCTTCGCGGTCGACGGGCCCCGTGCCCTGCGTACATTCTGGTCGGGGCGCCCGCCGGACGGTCCGATTCCACTTGAACAGGCGGGAACGTGTCGGATGGGATGGGGGCCGTGACCACCGACACCCTCACCGACGTCTTCGAGGAACACCGTCCTGTGCTCATGGGCGTCGCCTACCGCATGCTCGGGCGGGTGGCCGACGCGGAGGACGTGGTCCAGGACGCCTGGCTGCGCTGGTCCGGCGGCGACCGCGGCGGGGTCCGTGAACCGCGCGGCTACCTGGTGCGCGTCACCACCCGGCTCGCCATCGACCGGCTCCGCCAGATCCGGGCGCGCGGCGAGACCTATGTCGGCCCCTGGCTGCCCGAGCCGTACGTCACCGACTTCGGCGGCACCGCGCCCGACGCCGCGGAACGTGCCGAACTGGCCGACTCCGTGTCGCTCGCCGTCCTCGTCGTCCTCGAGACCCTGTCGCCCCTGGAACGCGCCGTGTTCGTCCTGCGCGAGGCCTTCGGCTACCCGCACGCCGAGATCGCCGCCATGCTCGACCGGGGCGAGGCCGCGGTGCGTCAGCTCGCCGGACGCGCCCGGCGCCACGTCGACGAGCGCCGACCGCGCTACCAGGTCGACCCGGCGCAGCGCCGGGACCTGACCGAACGGTTCCTCGCCGCGGCGGCCGAGGGCGACCTGGAGTGGCTGATGTCCCTGCTCGCGCCCGACGTCCGCCTGGTGAGTGACGGCGGCGGCAAGGCGACGGCGGCGCTGCGCGTCATCGTCAGTGCCGCGAAGGTGGGCCGGTTCGTCGTCGGCGTGGCCCACAAGGAGGGCGCGAGGCTGTCCTTCCGCTTCCTCGAGGTCAACGGCGGTCCGGCCGTGCTCCTGCTGGCCGGGGACCGGCCGGACAGCGTGGTCCAGCTGGACGTCGCCGACGGCCTGGTCCGGGCCGTTCACGTCATGCGCAACCCCGACAAACTGCGGTCCGTCCCGATCGGCTGAACCCGCGTGCCACGCGGCCCCCGCAGTACGACGGGAGCTTTGCCGCCGTGTCACGAGAACCACCCCGCACGAACGCCTCGTGAACGCTCCGAGGCGCCGTCGCTGTGCGTTGGCCCAGGGATCGAGGATTGGTATTGACCAAGGGTGTGCGCCGTCCTATGGTCGCAGATAAGTACAACAACCTTTAATAAACAAGGGCGCTAAAACGCCGCCGGACCACGGCGATTGCGGAGGACAGGGTGGGGACCACGCAGCTGGAGACGGTGCCGGAACCGAAGTACTGGCATCTCAAGACCGTGCTCACCGAGGCACTCGACTCGGAGTTCTCGGTCGGCGAGATCCTGCCGAACGAGCGCGACCTCGCCGCCCGTTTCGGAGTGGCCCGCGCCACCCTCCGCCAGGCTCTCGAACAGCTCGAACTGGAAGGCCGCCTCCAGCGTCGCCGGGGTGTCGGCACGACCGTCGCGCCGCCGCGCGTGGGCGTGGCGGTGGGTACCGACCAGCCCGCCTGGCCGGGCGCTCCCGACGATGCCTGGCAGCCCGTCGACTGCACCCTCGCGCCGCCGCCGGCCGCCGTCGCGGCGGCCCTGGACAGCGGCGCGGACGAACCCGTGCACATCGTGCGGCGCTCCCGTGTCTCCCACGGGCAGCCCGTCGCCGCCGAGCTGCTCTACGTGCCGGCGTCCTCGGTCCCGGACCTGACGGCGATCGACGCGCCCGCCGGATCGGCACGCGCGCGTGCGGTGCTGCGCGAGTTGCAGCACCTGGAGCTGGACGGCCGGGACAGCGCCGTGGAACTCGGGTCGGCCCGTGCGGACGACGCCAAGGAACTCGACCGTCTGCCGGGCGCTCCGGTCCTGGTCGTGACGACCCGCTTCCTCGCGGCCGGCCGTACCGCCGCCCTGTCCGTCGCCACCTACCGCGCGGACACCTGCCGGCTCACCTTCGGCGACTCCGGCGGGGTGGAGATCCACCACGGCCCCGAACGCCAGGCCTCCTAGCCACAGCTCCCGGGCGACCCGCCGCGCCCCGGAACCCCTCCGGGGCGCCCCTCCGGACACCCCCGCGAGCCGTCCCCATGATGGTCAGCGGCGGGCGGTGACCGTGCCGTCGACGGCGAAGAGCTGTTCCTCCACGTGGTCCAGGGCGAGCCGCAGCGCGCCGGTCGCGACCGCCGCTTCACCGAGGAGGGAGAGGGCCACCCTGGGCGGGCGCAGGCAGTAGCGGGCGAGTTCGCGGCGCAGCGGCTCCAGGACGCCGTCGAGCCCGGCCGCCCAGCCGCCGATCACCACCAGCTCCGGGTCGAGCGCCAGCACCAGCGCGGCCACGTCGTGGACCAGCCGCTGGATGAACCGGTCGACGGCGGCCCGCGCTCGCGCGTCCCCCTTACGGGCCAGCGCGAACACCTCGGCGACCGCCTGCTCGTCCAGGGGGTGCAGCGGCTCGTCGGTGGTCGACAGCAGTGTCTCCGGGGTCACCTCCCGGCCCAGCAGATGCAGGGCGCCGATCTCCCCGGCCGCACCGCCGTACCCGCGGTGCAGCCGCCCGCCGATCAGCGAACCGGCGCCCGGACTGAGCCCGGCCAGCACCATCACCACGTCGTCGGACTCGGTGGCGGCACCCTTCCAGTGCTCGGCCACGGCCGCCGCGTTGGCGTCGTTCTCCACGAGGACCGGGCACTTGAAGGACCGGCTGAGCCGCTCGCCGAGCCGCAGCCCCGTCCACTCGGGCAGCGCGGTGCCCAGCCGCACCCTGCCGTCCGCCTCGACGATCCCCGGCGTGCCGACCCCGACGGCGCGCAGCGAACTGCGCGGCACCGCGGCCCGGCGCAGCAACTCGGCGACCGCGGTGCGCAGCCGCTCCAGGCGCTCGTCCGCGTCGGCCGTCTCGTCGACCTCCTTGGCCTGGGTGCCCAGCACCCGGCCGTCCAGGTCGGCGAGGAGCGCCGCGACGCGGTGCGGGCCGATCTCCAGGCCGAGCAGGTGCCCCGCCTCGGCCCGGAACCGGAACCGCCTGGCGGGCCGCCCCTGCCGTCGTGCGGCACCCTCCTCGGCGGCCTTCTCCACGACCAGACCGGCTTCGATCAGCCCCTCGACCACGCCCTCCACCGTCGGCCTGGACAGCCCGGTCACCCGGGTGATCTCGGTGAGCGTCGCGCAGTCCGTGGCCCGCAGCGCGTGCAGCACCACGGCGGAATTGATCCTTCGCAACAGAGACGGATCACCGCCGGTCAGCCCCGCCAACGTCCGTCCTCCCAGCCAGTTACGCGTGTTGGCCGGATCGTACTTCCCCGCCACCGGCCCCGGCGAGTGCCCGACACCCCCGCCTGCGAAAGACACACCCTCACCGCGACGCCACGAACCCCGACTCGTACGCCGCGATCACCGCCTGGGTCCGGTCCCGCACCCCGAGCTTCGCGAGCACGGCCCCCACATGCGACTTCACGGTCTCGCCCCCCACGACCAGCCGCTCCGCGATCTCGGCGTTGGACAGGCCCTGCGCCATGAGCCGCAGCACCTCGCTCTCCCGCTCGGTCAACCCCGCCCACACCAACGCGTCCCGCCCGTCGGGCTCCCCGAACCGGACGGCGAGCCGCCGCACCGCCACCGGAAACAGCAACGACTCGCCCGCCGCGACCAACCGCACCGCGTGCACGATCTCCGCGGGCCGGGCCCGCTTCAGCAGAAACCCGTCGGCACCGGCCCGCAGCGCCTCGTACACGAACTCGTCGTCCTCGAACGTCGTCACCACGAGGATCTTCGGCGGCTCGGCGACCGTGCGCAGTACCGCCCGCGTGGTCTCGATCCCGTCCATCAGCGGCATCCGTACGTCCATCGCGACCACGTCGGGCCGTAGCCGACGCACCAGCGGGACGACCGCCGCTCCGTCCGCCGCCTCCCCGACCACCTCGATGTCCGGCTGCGCCTCCAGCACGGCCCGCAGCCCCGCGCGGACGAGGGGTTCGTCGTCGACCAGCAGAACGGTTACCGGCATCGGACCAGCGTAGGTCACCGGATCGGCAGTTCGACGTGGACCTGCCAGTCACCGTCCGCCTCCGGTCCGCTGCGCGCGTGACCGCCGAGCAGCGCCGCTCGCTCGCGTATCCCCCGCAGCCCGCTGCCCCGGCCGGTCGGGGACATCGCGCCGGGCAGCGGATTGCGTACCTCCATACCGAGCATCCCCTCCGCCACCCTCACCCGGACCCGCACCGGCACGGCTCCCGCGTGCCGCAGCACATTGGTGAGCGCTTCCTGAAGGATGCGGTAGCCCTCCCGCGAGACCGGACCCGGCACCGTGTCCAGCGGGCCGGTGACCTCCGCGTCCACCTTCGCGCCCGAGGCCCGCGCGGACTCCAGGAGCCGGTCGGCGTCGGCGAGCGTGGGCCGACCGGTGCCCGGCTGCCGGGACTCACGCAGCACACCCAGCACGCGCTCCAGATCCTCCAGTGCGCCGCGGCCGGTCTCCTCGATGGCCGCCAGTGCCCGGTCGGTGAACTCCGGGTTCCCCGCCGCCCGGGCCGCACCGGCCTGCACGACCGCCACCGTCAGGGCGTGCCCGATCGAATCATGCAGTTCACGCGCGATCCGGGTGCGCTCCACCAGGTGCTCGGTACGTTCCTCCAACGCTGCCATCCGTTCGGCGGCGGACGGGCCGAGCAACTGCCGTGCCAGCGCCGTCATCAGCTCCCCGAAGCCGACGACGGCCCCATAGAGGAGGAGCAGCGGGAGCGGGACCAGCAGGGCGTATGCCCAGTGCGGTCGCGCCGCGTCGAGATACGGGACACCGCCGGGTGCCTGTCCCGCCGCGAGCCGGGCGAGGTCGAAGGCGAGGGCCGGCAGCCAGACCGTCGCCAGCGCTCCCGCCGAGCCGACGACCATGCGCGCCTGGAGCCACAGCACCGTGCGTCCCCGGTCACGCCAAGTCGCCGACGGCGTCTGCGAGATCCCCGAACCCTCCTCGCCGGGCGTCAGCAGCAGCCGGGCCTGCACGCCCTCGCCCCGGCGTACCCCCGGGACCAGTCCGATCGGCACCAGCACCAGCGCGGGCACCCACGGGGTCGACGGGTCGACGAAGAGCCACAGGCTGACGGCGAGCAACGGCACCCACAGATGCAGCAGGCGGGTGTACGTCGTCCCCCGCGTCAGCGGGCGCAGGAAGCGGGCCATGCGGCCATCGTGACAGGCACCACCGACAACGGACCTCCCCCGGGCGGGGGAGACGTTCCCCACCGACGGGGGAGGACCCAGACCGCCGTGCGCGGCCAGGGTGTTGGCCATGACCGACATAGAGGTGCACGACCTCACCAAGGAGTTCGGCAGCCGACGGGCGGTGGACCGACTCACCTTCACCGTTCGCCCCGGCCGGGTCACCGGATTCCTCGGCCCCAACGGCGCCGGCAAGTCCACCACCCTGCGGCTCGTCCTCGGCCTGGACCACGCCACTTCCGGAACAGCGACGGTCGGCGGGCGCCCGTACCCCCGACTCCGTGAGCCGCTGCGCCGGGTGGGCGCCCTGCTCGACTCGGACGCCGCGCACGGCTCCCGCACTGGACGTGACCATCTGCGCGCCCTCGCCGTGAGCAACCGCATCCCGGCCGGCCGCGTCGAGGAGGTACTGGAGGAGACAGGACTCGCCCCGGCGGCCCGACGCCGAGTAAGGACCTACTCTCTGGGCATGCGCCAGCGGCTGGGCATCGCAGCCGCCCTCCTCGGTGACCCCGAGGTCGTCCTCCTCGACGAACCCGCCAACGGGCTCGACCCCGAAGGCATCGTCTGGATCCGCCGGTTGCTGCGCCGGCTCGCCGCGCAGGGGCGCACGGTCCTGGTCTCCAGCCACCTCATGAACGAGACGGCCGCCTTCGCCGACCACCTGATCGTCCTCGGCCGCGGACGACTGCTGGCCGACACTTCCGTGCGGGACTTCATCCACGCGCGCGTGCGGCCCGGGGTGCGGGTCCGCACCACCGACGACCACCGTCTCGGCGAGCTGCTCACCCGGCACGGCTACGACGCCACCCACGCCCCGGACGGCACATGGACCGTAGGACACGCGCGAGTGGCGGACCTGGGGCGCCTGCTCGCCGACGCGGGCCTCCCGGTCCTCGAACTCGCCCAGGAGGAGGCCACCCTCGAACAGGCCTACCTCGATCTGACAACCGAGCAGGCCGAGTTCACCGCCCGGCCTCGTCAGGAGGTCTGACCATGTCGTTCCAACCCGTCCTGCACGCGGAGTGGATCAGGATCCGTACCCTTCGCCCGCTCGTCGGCAGCCTGGGTGCCGTCCTGGTCGCCACCGTCGCCTTCACCGCGCTCGCCGCGTCCGGGCCCGAGGACTCCGACCCGCTGCGCTCCGCCTTCTTCGGGGTGTCCTTCGGACAGATCGCGGCGGTCGCCTTCGGTGCGACGGCGGTGTCCTGCGACTTCCGTGGCGGTGCCTTGCGGCTCGCCCTGTCCGCCGTGCCCGACCGGCGGCGCTGGTTCACCGCCAAGATCACGGCGATCGCGCTGCCGATGCTTGCCGTCGGCCTGGTCACGGGCCTTCTCACCGCCGGGCTGGGCAGGTTCCTGCGCGGGGTGGACGGGCCGAACCTGGCGGAAGGGCTGCGCGGCGCGCTGGGCTGCGGTGTCTACCTGACGCTCATGGCGCTGCTCGCCGCAGGACTCACCGCCGTACTGCGCAGCGGGACCGCGACGCTCGCTCTGCTGATTCCGTTCCTGCTGACGGTGTCCTTCGTCGTCGGTGATCTGTCAGCCGGCGTCGCCGACTTCCTGCCCGACCGGGCGGGTCAGATCGTGCTCCACCGCACCTGGGCCGGCGCGCTGGGTCCGTGGACCGGGCTCGCGGTGACCGCGCTGTGGACGGCCGCCGCGCTGCTCGCAGGTGCCTGCAGCGTGCGCCGTCGGGACGCCTGAGGCGCGGGCGCGGTACCGGAGGTCAACGGCCGGAGTGGCGGCTTCCGTCGCGAGGGTGGTTTGGCGGTGCGGGGCGAGGGCGTGCGGGGTGGCGTCGGGACACTGGGTGCGGGGGCGGCCGTGGGCGCCGCTGGGGAGGGTGGGGACGTATGGCCGACAGTCGGATCCTGGTCGCCGTGCCGGAGCATCCGCGGAGCGAGGGCGCCGCGGCCGAGCAGTTACGGAAGATCCGGGACGCGATCGAGGCGGACGGCTTCGAAGTCCGCTGGGCGGTCACCGCCCAGGACGCGGACGCGGTGCTGCGCACCGAGGCCGGTCTGGCGGGGGCGGTGGTGGCCTGGGGCCTGCCGGGCGTCTGCGGTGACGGGCCCGGCACCGCGCTCGCGGCGCCGGGCGGCGCGCTCGTCCGGCCGGGCAGCACCCTTGACGGCACCCCGGGCGGCGGAGCCGTGCTGCGCCGGATCAGCCGCCGGTACCGGGACCTGCCGGTCTTCCTGGTGATGGCCGACGACCAGGCCTGGGACCTGCCGCTGTGGGTGTCCGAGTCGGTCGTGGGCTACGTCTGGCCGCTGGAGGACACCCCCGGTTTCATCGCCGGCCGTGTCACCGCCGCCGCCCGCGCCTACCGGGAGTCCGTACTCCCGCCGTTCTTCCGGGCGCTGCGCCGCTTCGACGACGCCCACGAGTACTCCTGGCACACCCCGGCCCACTCCGGTGGCGTCGCCTTCCTCAAGTCGCCCGCGGGACGCGCCTTCCACGACTACTTCGGCGAGCGGCTGCTGCGCAGCGACCTGTCCATCTCGGTCGAGGAACTGGGCTCGCTGTTCGAGCACACCGGCCCGATCGGCGAGGCGGAGCGCAACGCGGCCCGGGTGTTCGGCTCCGACCTCACCTACTTCGTGCTGCACGGCGACTCCACGTGCAACCGCCTGGTCGGTCACTTCAGCGTCACCCGCGACGAGATCGCGCTGGTCGACCGCAACTGCCACAAGTCCGTCCTGCACGGCCTGGTCGTCTCGGGCGCCCGGCCGGTGTTCCTGGTCCCCACCCGCAACGGCTACGGCCTGGCGGGACCGCTGCCCCCGGCCGAGATCGCCGCGGACGCGGTGGCCGCCCGGATCGCCGCGCACCCGCTCACCGAGGGCGCGGTGTCCCCGCGCCCCCAGTACGCCGTGTTCACCAACTCCACGTACGACGGCCTCAGTTACGACGCCGTACCCACCGCCCGTGCGCTCGCCGCCAGCACGCCCCGGGTGCACTTCGACGAGGCGTGGTTCGCGTACGCCCGCTTCCACCCGCTCTATGCGGGCCGGTACGGCATGTCGGTGGACGAGGAGTCCTTCCCCGGTCCGGACCGGCCCACCGTGTTCGCCACCCAGTCCACGCACAAGCTGCTGGCGGCCCTGTCGCAGAGCGCCATGGTGCACGTCCGGTCGGCGCCCCGGGCTCCGGTGGAGCACGACCGGTTCAACGAGGCGCTGATGATGCACGGCACCACGTCGCCCCTCTACCCGATGATCGCCTCGCTCGACGTGGCGACGGCGATGATGGACGGCCCGCAGGGCGAGTGGCTGATCGACGAGGCGGTGACCGAGGCGATCCGCTTCCGCCAGGAGATGGTGCGCCTGGGGCGGCGGATCGAGAGCGCCGGGGACCGGCCGCCGTGGTTCTTCGGGGTGTGGCAGCCGGACACGGTCACCGACCCGGCGACCGGCGACCGGCTGCCGTTCGAACAGGCACCACCGGAGCTGCTGCGCACCGACCAGTCCTGCTGGCTGCTGGAACCCGGCGCCGACTGGCACGGCTTCCCCGGGCTGACCGACGGGCACTGCATGCTGGACCCGGTCAAGGTCACGCTGACCTGCCCGGGGATCGACGCCACCGGTGAGACGGCCGAGGAGGGCATCCCGGCGCGGGTGCTCACCGCCTATCTGGCCACCCGGAAGATCGTGGTGGAGAAGACCGACAGCTACACCACGCTGATCCTGTTCTCCATGGGCATCACCAAGGGCAAGTGGGGCACCCTGCTGGACGCCCTGACCGATTTCAAGGCCCTCTACGACGCCGAAGCCCCCCTGGAGCGGGTCCTGCCCGAGGTCGCCGCCGCGCACCCCCGCCGGTACGCGGGCCTGACCCTGCGCGGGCTGTGCCAGGAGATGCACGAGCAACTGCGCTCGGTACGGCTGGTGGAGCTGCTGGACACGGCCTTCCAGCGGCTGCCGCAGCCCGTCGCGGCACCGCGGCGCTGTTACGAGCGGCTGGTGCGCGGCGGCACCGAGCGGGTCCGGATCGCGCAGGCGGCGGGCCGGGTGGCCGCCGCCATGGTGACGGTCACCCCGCCCGGCATCCCGGTCCTGATGCCGGGCGAGTCGACCGGCGCCCCCGACGGCCCGCTGCTGCGCTACCTCACCGCCCTGGAGTCCTTCGACCGCCGTTTCCCCGGCTTCCGCAGCGAGACCCACGGCGTGACCCTGGACGAGGACACGGGCGACTACCTGATCGAGTGTCTGTCACCCGACGAGCCCTAGCGCCGCCACGGGCACATGGTGCCTGCCAGGGCCCCAGGGCCTGTCTGACAATTCCCGCCTGCCGCGCGACGCCATGCACGCTCCCCCAGCCTCCGGCCGGGGGGGACCCCCACTCGCCGCACCGGGCCCTGATCCAAGTACGTCCAGTACGTGGATCA
>NZ_JBEYJU010000054.1:0-58406 GCF_040703965.1 Streptomyces sp. NPDC006655
AAGGTACGACAAGTTGGCGGTCCGCTACGAGGCGACCGTGCTGGTCGCAGCCATCAACGAATGGCTATGACCAGCACATTTGAAACGCACCCTAGGGGACCGGTGCGGCGCCGCTGACGGGGGCGGCGCGGACGCGGACGAGCAAGCTCCCCGCACCGGCCCGGACCACGTCACCACCACCCGGCCGGTCTCCGTTTCCGGCACCGGCACGTGAGACGTGGTTCGCTCTGGGTGCCCAGCTCACGTTAGGTTTCTCAGCATGACCGACACGAACGTTCGCACCACCGGAGCCGTCGCCGCCGGCCTCGCCACCATCGCTGCCGACGGCACCGTTCTCGACACCTGGTTCCCCGCCCCCGAGCTGGTCGCCGAGCCCGGCCCGGCCGGCACCGAGACGCTCTCCGCCGAGCGGGCCGTGGAACTCCTCGGCGCGGGCGCGGCCAAAGCGATCGGCCCGGACGCCCGCCGCAACGTCGAGGTCGTCGCGGTCCGCACGGTCATCGCGTCGATCGACGAGAAGCCGGTCGACGCGCACGACGTCTACCTGCGCCTGCACCTGCTCTCGCACCGCCTGGTCAAGCCGCACGGCCTGAGCCTGGAGGGCCAGTTCGGCTTCCTCGCGAACGTCGCGTGGACCTCCCTCGGTCCGGTCGCCGTCGACGAGATCGAGCAGGTCCGGCTGAACGCCCGCGCCGAGGGTCTGCACCTCCAGGTGACCTCGGTCGACAAGTTCCCGCGGATGACCGACTACGTCGTCCCGAAGGGCGTCCGGATCGCCGACGCCGACCGGGTCCGCCTCGGTGCGCACCTCTCCGAGGGGACCACCGTCATGCACGAGGGCTTCGTCAACTTCAACGCCGGCACGCTCGGGACGTCCATGGTCGAGGGCCGTATCTCGGCCGGCGTCGTCGTCGGCGACGGTTCGGACATCGGCGGCGGCGCCTCCACCATGGGCACCCTGTCCGGCGGCGGCAACGTGATCATCTCCATCGGTGAGCGCTGCCTGATCGGCGCCGAGGCGGGCGTCGGCATCGCGCTCGGCGACGAGTGCGTGGTCGAGGCCGGCCTGTACGTCACCGCGGGCACCCGCGTCACCATGCCCGACGGCCAGATCGTCAAGGCGCGTGAACTCAACGGCGCCTCCAACATCCTCTTCCGCCGCAACTCGGTCTCCGGCGCCGTCGAGGCCCGCCCGAACAACGCGGTCTGGGGCGGCCTGAACGAGATCCTGCACAGCCACAACTGACGAACGGCGGCCGTGACCTGCGGCCGCCTAACGGATCTTCGCTCTGACCTGCTGCCGAGCTGTCGGCAGTTGTCGACGTCGGTCACCACTGAGCGCCCTTCCACGGCCCGAGGACGGCCCGGGGGAGGGCGCTCACGTGCTTCCTCTGGCAGGGGGCAGCAGCGAACCCGTCGGCTGCGGCAGGGCTGGGGGCCATGGACTGTCGATCGATGGGGATCTCGTAGACGATCTCGCAGTGTGCGGCGGCCACGATGATGTCCGCGGTCTCCACGGGGCGTCCCTGGTCGCTGTAGCAGGTCCGCCGGATGTGGGTGACGAGCGCGGCTTCCTGGATGCCGAGGAGCGAGGCTTCCTCGGCGGTGGCCTGCCGGGGCTCGGGTTGCTCCACGGCGTGGCTGACGGTGATCCCGATGGCGGCCATGCGGTTCACGACTCCGGTCCCGGCGTGCGGGCCTCCCTCGGGGAGGACGACGAGGGTGCCGTTGGGGGGTCGTAGGGCTCCCAGCTGGTGGAGAGCTGCACGGGCCTGCCGTCGGCCAGGAACTCGTACGAGGTCCGCACGCACAGGTCGCCTTCGGCGATGCCCAGCCGCGCGGCGATGTCGGCGGGTGCGGGGACCTTGGCGTCGGTCCGGCTCTCCCAGTCGCCCTGCTTGCCGAGAGCCTTCATGTCCGTGCGGAACGGCGACCCCTGAGGCTGCTCACGCGCCGAGGACCGAACGACCCGCACGCGCTCCCGGGGCTCGGCGACGTACGTACCCGATCCGGCTCGCCCTTCCAGCACGCCCTGTGAGATGAGCAGTTCCTGCGCCCGGCGGACGACGTTCTCGCCCAAGCCGCACTCCTGGCCGATCTGCGCGCGGGGGGGGAAGGCGGTCCCCCGGCTCCCACACGTGCTCCGCGATCCGCCCCGCCGGAGTTCGTCGGCGATGCGGAGGTAAGGCGGCTGCTCAGGCATATGGCCTCAAGAGGCCGGGGGCGTCCCACCCCGTACGCCTTATGATCCGTAGCTCTAGCCGGATCGGTCAGTGAGGCCCATACCGGCCGTGCCGAGGCCATGGACGAACATTGGTGGACGGGGCCGGTTGCTGGGGTTGCGGTACTGCGCTGCTGTACGTCGAACGGGCCGGAAGCCTCTCCCGCCGGGTCCCTCATTGACCGCGAGCAACCGCGCCTTCCGGCAGGTCTGTGATACGTCGGGCGGTTACCAGGTAGCCCGCGAAACGAACGTCCGGCCGGGCCTGTGCCCACCCATCCGCCTCATTGACCGGAACCAGCACAGTCGTGCCCGGAACGGGGTGGTTCACCTTGTCCGTGGCGCCCGGGGGTACCTCGTAACGGCAGTGGACCTCAGCGATCGACAGCACCTCCACCGAGGTGGGTACATGCCCCTCCTCCTGGCCGTGATGCTCCTCGCGCAAGTCGATCTCATTCGCATGTTCGCTACCGACAACGTCGGCGTAGTCTTCCGAATCGACCTCCAGCAACGTCCAGGAGACAACGTCCCCAGGCGCGAAGTTCGTTCCGCAGCACTGGATCTGCCAGTCATCGACCCAAATCGTCAACGTCACGACGTCATTGTCCACCGAGCGCCCTGAGCTCGTCAGGGGGCTCGTGAATGATCTACGACACCCGCTTCAGAAGTTCTGTCTCGCCCCGGCGTGGTCGCAGTCCACCGCGCGAACGGGTGCCGGGAGTGTCTCCCGGTTGCCACTGCTGTTCGTGGCCGTTGATGTCAACGTTGGATGTCAGCGGAGGCAATCCCTTGGGGAGGGTCTTCGGGTGCCAAGACGGGCTTTATGGTGTACGCCGACGGCGACGTGCCAGGACTGCTACACGAAGTGGGCACGGCACACCTCGAATGGACGGCCGGCATGATGCGGTGGCACTTCGTCTCAGGGGCTGCACATTGGCCATGCGACTACGAACCCGACTCACCTTGCACGGATTATACGCCGAGTGCTACACGGGACACGTTGCGCTCGCTACGCTAGCGTTCCTAGCGCGTCATGGCGGAGAGCGGGGGACGCGATGCCCAAGATCATGAAGTGGCGTCGGAGCCGTCAGGAGCCCTCAACGTCGAGGTTCACGGCGACTGGCGACCGTTCGGTCGCGGCCAACCAAATTCAGTACGCCGTAACCGGCGACAACTTGACGATCAACCACTTGCCCAACCATGAGGCCGAACGTGCGGTGCTGTCCAGTCTGGCCAGCGAACGTCAAAGGTTACGCATGGACATGTATCGGCAGGCACTCAGCCACGCTGAGACGACCTTCCGGCTGAGTGTGTTTTTCATGGCTGGTGGCGCCGCCGTCATCCTCACCGGAGCCGTCCTCGCCCTGCTGCACGCCGGCCAGGGAGGAGCGGATTACACGCCCTTGATCACAAGCCTGACAGGCGGGCTTATCACAGGTGGTGGTGGAGCCTTGGCCATCCATGCCAACAGGGCACGCAAACACCTGACGGAGCAGGGTGACCGCCTCGATACGCAGATCGAAAGGGATCACAAGGTGGAAAAGCTGCGCGGCTGGATCGATCGAGTCGTGAACGCTGACACCAGGGACCATCTCAACGCGGCGGCGGCTATGAGCGACATGGGACTAGAACCCAACCCCGACGCGGTAGCCGAGCGCGTGCTACCGACGTCTCGTGAGCCTATCGGCCAGATTGACCCGGAAAGCCCTTCAGGAGAGTGAGTCGGTCATCGACCGCATAAACTGCACTAACTCCTCCGGGGGCACCTTGTTGGTCCATCAGCTTGGGAAGCTGCGGGCATTGTGGGCCGGCTCTTCCGCTGACCTGGGCGAACGGCCAAGGGGCGGCCTCCGCGAGCCCGGCCCCTTTCACCGTGGGTCGCCGGCGTCGGTGCCAGCGGTCCGACAAGACCGCGGTTGCAATGGAAGCAGCAGCAAGCGCGGCACACGTCCGCCAACTGTTGAAGTCGTTGGTGGCCAAGCCGATGAAGCGGAGCGCAACTGTCGTCAGGATCCACTGGACAACAGACCAGGCTGCCGCTTTGATCCATTTGCATCTGCCGCTCATGAGCCAAAGGCATCTGGCCTCTGACCGACGGTCAGGGTGCGTCTGGACGGCCTTCTGACCGTAGCTCCAGCGGGGGATCGGTCAGCGGGGGTCCTGCCGGCCGCTGGGCGGGCCCGGAGGGGCGCTACCGTGCGGGGGCGGCTACCAGGTCGCGGTACCGCACGATCCACACGGGGTCACCATGGAACGGCATGTGCTGGAATCGCTGTTGATCGGTGATGACGAGGCGTCCGTGACAGCTCTGGCCGCCCTTCGCAGCGGCGCCCCCTACTCGGTGGCGGAGCGTGTGCAACCCAAGGGCGCACACGCTGGAGTCTTCGGTCGCCGACTTCAGCGCATGCGGATGCACGGATTCGAACCCCTTGGCCTGGAGCGAGCAGTGCAGCTCATCAGGGAATACGACCGGCCTGTGCGCTCAGCGCTGATCGATCCTGGCAATCGGACACGGTTCACCCTGCTCTTCCTCGCCGAGGACGGCAGCGCACTGGTGGCCTGCGCTAGCTGGCCGCTGCCGCTGATTGCCAGGAAGCCACCGCTTTAGAGTTCGAACTACCCCCCCGGGGCCGTTGACGGCTGGTCCGACGGTTGCCCGGGGGTGCCGCCGTAGGCCGCCGTCCGGCCTCGTTGATGTCTGGGTTGGATGTCAGCGAAACAGCTCCGGAACTGGGCAGACTTCCAACGGATCGTCCGGCCGGTCCGCCCACTGCCACCACGTGTGCCGGTCCGGGCACCGCCTCACCGCCCGGCACGTCCGTCGGCCGTCGTCCTCTCGCTCGGAGAGCACCAGGCCACCAGACCCCATAGGCCGGTGGCACTCTGGACAGGCCGGGGTGTCGTTGGTCGTGGGGTGCACCCCAACTGAGTGACCTCTTCGTCCCGAAGCGCCTTGGACGGGGGTTCTGCCTCGAGCTGGTGTGGCTCTCGGCTGCGCTGATGGTCCGCAGACGTTCGTGTGCGTCCGCCGCTGTTCGTCGACGTCATCACGCAGTTGGGGACACTCATGTCTGCTGGGCAGCTTGCTTCGCCGCCGCGTTCCGGGCGTGAGCCTCGCGTCGCAGTCGGCGTTCGTAGTCCGCGATCTGGCGGGCTATGGGGACACCGGTGGCAGTTCGGATCAGCCGTTCGTTTTCACGATCCACCAGGAAAGGACCGTTGCCTCCCAACCGAGGGCGCTGCCCGCTCTGACCGTCCCGGACTGCCCCCCAGTAGAAGATCCACCCGAACGGCAAGGCCTCCACGCGCAGGATCTGAAGGTCGTACGCGCTGTGGCTCCGCATGTCGTCGATCTCGGCAAGAACCAGTCGGTGCGCGTCCTCCTCGGTCAGCATCATCCGATGATGGCATGGCGCCTTCACGTGCTGGCTCGCGTACACCCGCTTCAGAACTCCTGACGGAATGAGTACGCAGCGGGTGCTCGCGCAAACAGTCAGAACTGGCCCGGCAAGCTCGACCAACTGCGCGCGGACTGCGAACCGACCACGGCATGACCCGTACCACCGAGGGCGAACAGGCCCCCGATGACGTCCTGGTGGCCCTGGCCGACCCGATCCGCCGAGAGGTCCTGGCCGTCCTTGCCCGTAAGGCGGCGCGACCTCGACATCCCTGGCGGCACGCCTCCCCATCACCCGCCAGGCGGTGGCCAAACACCTGGCCGTCCTGGACCGCGCCGGACTGGTACGCGCCCACCGGGCCGGACGTGAGGTCCGCTACGAGGCCGACCTGCAACCACTGAGGCGGACAACGCGATGGATGGACGCCCTCACCGCCCAGTGGGAGCACCGCCTGAACGCGATCAAGGATCTGGCGGAGGGGGCCACCGGACCCTGAACCCCTGCGGCGCCGTCTCGAAGGCCCATGGCGGTGCGGAGTCTTCTCCAGCAGATCAGTGCGCATCCCAGGGTGGGGAAGGCTTCGTGGATGTCGTCGCGTATCTCGATCGGACACGCGAGGGGCACGGTCCGGGTCCGGGCTCCCCGCCTGCTGTCGTGTGGTCTACGGCTCGCCCCACTCGGGGACGCACATCATGCTGTGCGCCGGCACAACGGGTTCCCCCGGCTGCGGATCGATTCCACGGATTCGTACGGCCACGATATCGGTGGGGATGGGGGATGATCGGGCCGGGAGCGGCATCAAACGCCATCTGAAGGCCTCTGGGACGTCTTTGGCGGGCAGTTCCAGCATGGCGAGGCTGACCCACCGGTCGTAGATCGTGGGGTATATGCGGATCAAGGCGCCGCATTCGGGGCAAACCGGCGGCTCGATCCAGGTCACGTCATCAGGGTCGGGCTCGGGCCGGGGTGGGGCCGTGGCTCCGTCGGCCTCGGCCATCTCGTTGGCGAGCGTGTCCCAGCATCTCTGGCAGTAGCTCGCCATGAGGCTGATGCGCCCGCGCTCGCGTACGGAGTCGCCGACCCCGCCGCAGCGAAGACATACGGACTGGTCACCATCCCGCGTCGCCCCCATGGGTTCGAGTGTGAGCGGATCTGACCGGGTCCTAGTAGGTCGCGATTTAGACTCATTTGGCGATCACGTGCCGAGGGGCTCGGTGGAACCTCGGTGGCCGTACCGAGTCCACCGGCCTGCCCTCTCGGTGCGAACTACGGGCATGGTCGTCGCTGAGGTCTACCGGGCACGTCAGGCGGGGGCTCGGCGCCGGTGATGGTCGGGGCCGGCGGAAGTGGCGGGCTTCGCGGTGCCCGTGAACCGGCATCGATCAAACGTGCGGCCCGCTTGCGGCAGTGTCTTCCGTGGACCCTCCGCGGCCTCGCATGGTTGCCCGAATTCGGTCGATGATGAGTCCCACGGTTGCAGCCAGGAAACCGATCGCCGCTACGCCGAAACCCATCCGCAGTAGTGGCGGTCGTCCGTTGCTCAGAGCGCGGAAGCCGGCCCAGGCCGCTGCGGCCATGAGTCCGAGGCCCTGCATCCACCATCGCTCATCTCTGGCCCTTGTCATGTACTTAATCAACGCCATACGTGATGATCTCACTCACACCCACCCACCACTCACCCCAACTCCCATCCCGTCTGCCGTCGGCCCACACACCGTGGAGCGGGCGCGGTTCATGGCGTCCAGGGGGAGCGCGGCACCCCTTGACCTGCATCGCAATCAGCGCAGCCACAACTGGCGAACGGCGGCCGCGGTGCGCGGCTGCCGGTGTGCGGTCGGCCGTCGCTGAACGCCCTTCCACGGCCCGGGAACGGCCCGCGGGAGGGTGTTCGCGGTTCACTCTGTATGGGGGGCCGGACAGGCAGGGGCTTAGACGTCGTCGATGGACGCTGACCGGCCCCGCACCTCTGCTCAGTCGAGGATCGCGGTGGCTTCGATCTCGACCAGGTGGTCGGGGACGTCCAGTGCCGCGACGCCGATCAGGGTGGCCGGTGGGACCGGGGTGACGCCAAGCTTCGCGGTTGCCCGGGAGATGCCCTCCAGGAGCGGGGGGCATCTTGTCGGGGGTCCAGTCGACGACGTAGAAGGTCATTTTCGCGACGTCGTCGAAAGAGCCGCCGACCTCGGGCACATCGAGACCGCCCGCCGCCGCTTCGACGTCTGACCCCGGCCACGCGCCCCGCGAAGCCGCCCAGGGACACCGCTTCACGGCGCCGATGGCACTCAGCCCGCTCGGCGCGCTCAGCCCGCTCAGCCGGCGTCCGGCAGGGACGTCCTGAACTGCGCGAGCGCGGTGAAGTCCGCCTCGCGCAGGCCGACCCGCGGGTTCACGTGATGCAGCAGCGCGGGGCCGGGATGGCGGGCGCGGACGTACAGCGTGTCCGCCGGGCTCTGTTCGTCGTCCACCCATGCGAACGCCCGCCCGGCGGCGTACTCCACGATCGCCTCCGTCTTCCAGTGCACCCCGTCCGGCCGCTCCGCGAACAGGCCCCGGCCGAAGTCGACGTACGGCAGCTCGGGCAGGCCCACCACCGGGGCGATCCAGCGGTTGGCCGCGGCCATCCAGGTGGTCGCCCAGCACAGCTCGTAGTCGAGGGCCAGCAGTGCCGGGCCGTGGTCCGGGTTGAGCCACACCCGCAGGGGGTGCCCGGGTCGGGCGGCCGCGCGGATCGTCCTATAGCCCTCAGGACGTCGCTCGGGCTGCGCGGCGTACGGGTTGAGCGGGCCGTCGACGTCCAGGAAGAGCAGGGGGCGGCTCATGGGGACAACGTACGGCAGCGGGTGGACGGGCACGTGGAGGTTTTCCGTACCGGACAGGCATAGTGGCGCCGCCCCGCGCGCGTCAGCACGGGTACGGGGCCCGGACACGAGGTGGGCCCGGGGGAAGAGAAGGTGACGATGGATGCGGAACTGCGGGAGAGCTTTCGGGAGTTCGTGGACACCCGGTCCACGGCGCTGCTGAGAACCGCCGTGCTGCTGACCGGCGGTGACCGGCATGCCGCCGAGGACCTGTTGCAGATCGCCCTGATGAAGGCGGCGGACCGCTGGCAGCGCATCGACGAGCCCGAGGCATATGTACGGCAGGTCCTCTACCGGCAGCAGATCAGCCGCTGGCGGTTGAAGTGGCGACGGCGTGAACTCAGCGTCGCCGAGCCGCCGGAGAGCCCACCGGGACCCGACAGCGCGTCCGCCGCCGAGCTGCGGCTCGTGCTCCGCTCGGCCCTCTCCCGGCTCACCGCCCGCCAGCGCACAGTACTGGTCCTGCGCTACTTCGAGGACCTGCCCGAGGCCGACGTGGCCCGGCTGCTCGGCTGTTCCGTCGGCACCGTACGTTCCACCACCCACCGCTCCCTCGCCCGGCTGCGCGCCCTCGCGCCCGAACTGGCCGCCCTCGATCCGGACCCCGGACCCGAACAGCCGCCGTCCCGTGACTACTCGCCCGTGGAGGTGCGGCCGTGAACGTCGAGGAACTCGTCCGGGAGGCCCTGCGTGAACAGGCCGCCGAACAGCCCCCCGCGGCGCCGGGATTCGCCGACCGGGTCCTCGGTGCCCGCCGGCACCGCCGGACCCGTCGCGTCGCCGCCGTCGCCGTGGCCGCCGTGGCCGTGGTCGCCGTCGCGGTGGGCGTGCCGCTGCTCGACGGCGGCAAGGCGGACGTACGGCCCGCCGGGGTCCTCGACCCCGACGAGACCCGCGCCCACCCCGACCAGTCGCCGCCCCGCGAGCTGATCCGGGCCGGCGACGCCACCATGGCCGCCTACTACACCGTCGACACGGTCAAGGAGACGGCCCACCGTTCCCGCACCACGCGCACCTACTGGCTGCTGGACGAGCGCACCGGCCGCTACCGGAAGGACGCCCGCTGGTCGTACGTGGCCGTCGCCCCGGGCCTGAAGACCGCCGCCGTACTGGAGCGGCAGCTGCCCGCGTCGCGGATCGGCCTGCTCGACCTCGGCACCGGCGAGGTGACCCGCTGGATCCCGGTCGAGCACGGCGTCGGCGGGATCGCCTTCTCCCACGACGGCCGCAGGCTCGTCGCGACGACCTACGCCACCGACCCCGACGTCCTGACCCAGACGCAGGACGACAAGGACATCAAGGTCTTCTCCATGCCCGCCACCATGCCGCGCACCGGCTTCTACGTTCTCGACGTGGCCTCCGGGAGGGGGCCCTGGAGTGCGGTGCGCGACCCGCACGACAGCATGGGGCTGTCCACCATCAACTCCCGCCAGGACTTCGCCCTCAGCCGCTCCGGACTGTACGTCTGGTCCGGCCTGACCTCCGATCCCGGGATGCAGTTCTACGATCTCAAGGGCGACGAGGTCCCCGCGCCGGTCCGGGAGCGGAACCTGAAGTGGTACGTCGAGGCGGGACTGTCGCCCGACGGCAGGCGGGTCGCCGGCGACTTCGCGGGCAGGACCATGAAGACCTCCTCCTGGGTCCTCGACCTGGACACCGGCAAACAGGTCGAGGTGCCCGGGCAGGAGCTGCTCGCCTGGGCCGACGACACGTCGCTGATCGCCTGGGACGTGGGCAAGGACGGGGGTGGCGAGTACCACAACCGACTGGTCCTCGTCACCGTCGGCAGCGACAAGGTCGTCCCGCTGAGCGGCTTCCGTACGGGACACGACAGTTCCGCCGGCCGCTGGGAACCGGTCTTCGCCGAGCGCTGATCAGCCGCCCGCCGACACCAGTTCCGCGTACACCGCCCGCAGCCCGTCGGCCGCCTCCCGGCCGGCGGGCCTGAGCGGTGCCCGTACCGGTCCGGCCGGCAGACCCAGCGCGGTGAGCAGGGCCTTCGCCGTGACCGTGCCCGGAAGCGCCCCCGCCGTCATCGCCTCGATCAGCGGGACCGCCCGCAGCTGGAGTGCGGTCGCCCGGGCGGTGTCGCCCGCGTCGAAGGCCTCCAGGATCGCGGCGACCCGCCCAGGCACCACGTTCGCGACCGTGCTCACGCAGCCCGCCGCGCCCACCGCGTACAGGGCGAGGATGTGCTCGTCGCAGCCCGCGTAGTACGCCAACCCGGTGCGTGCCAGCACCTTCTGGGTGCCGAGGAAGTCGTACGAGCAGTCCTTCACGGCGACGATCCGGGGGTGCCCGGCGAGCCGGACCAGAGTCTCCGGTTCGATGCGGGTGCCGGTGCGGCCCGGGATGTCGTACAGCATCACCGGCAGCCCGCTCGCCTCCGCCACCTCCAGGAAGTGCGCCTCCAACGCGTCCTGCGGGGGCCGGCTGTAGTACGGCGACACCACCAGGACACCGTCGGCGCCCGCCTTCTCGGCGGCCAGCGCCAGTTCCACGGTGTGCCGGGTGTCCGCCGTGCCCACGCCCGCCACGAGCGGCACCCGCTCACCCACCGCCTCCCGCACGGCCTCGACCAGCTGCGCCTTCTCCGTGTCGGTGGTGGTCGGTGACTCACCGGTGGTGCCGTTCAGCACCAGGCCGTCACAGCCCTCCGCCACCAGGTGCGCGGCCAGCTGCCCGGCGCCGTCGAGGTCGATCGCCCCCGCCGTGGTGAACGGCGTGATCATCGCGCACAGAGTCCGTCCGAAGGGGCGCGGGGCGGGGGCAGGGGCGAGGGCGGGGGAGGCGGAGGGGGAGAGGGCGGGCCTGGTGCCCTGTGGGGTCGTCATAGGGGTAGTGTCGGCACGAACATCGGCTTAGCTCTACTTAATTCTTCTACGGTTCATGTCTTAGCAGTGCTACGAAGTCCCGGTCCGGCGGTGGCGCGAGCAGGGCTGAGCGCTGCTGATCCGGGTATCCGGAGTCTCAGTAGAGAGGAAGTCGACGACACTCAGGAGGGGCACCGATGACGAAGAGGACCGCACGCGGAACGGGGGCTCGACTGACCGGCACCGCGGGCGCGTTGGCGGCGAAGGCCGATCTCAAGGGGCGCACCCAGGCGCGTGCCGCCGATCTGATGGACAAGGCCGGCGCCCTGAGCGTGCAGTTGCGCTCGGGTGCGACCAAGGCCGGTCACCAGGCCCAGAGCCGGGCCGTCCGGGGCGGGCACGCGGCGCAGGAGCAGATGCTGAAGGCGCGGCACACCGTCCAGGAGCGGGCGCTCAGGACCGGACACGTCGTCCAGGAGCAGGCCGGGCGGGCGGGGCACCTGGCCTCCGAGAAGGCCGCCGAGGCCGGTTGTGCCGCCCAGGGGCCTCTCGCGCGGCCCGTGCGCATGGCGGTACGCGCCGCGCTGCGCCGCCCCCGTCAGATCCTGATCGCGGGCGCCGCCCTCGCCGCCGCGGGTGTGGCCGTGGGTGTGGTGCGCCGCGGTTCGCGCCGCTGAACTCCACCGGGAGGGCCGACCCCGTCGCGGTTCCGGTCCCACCGTCAGCTCCGGGCCCCGCCGTCCTGCCGAAAACTTGAGCCATCTGGACAAGAAAAGTTTTCGGTGGGAGGGTGGGGCCATGCTGGATGTGACCGTGATCGAGGACCCCGAGGCGGCGGTCGTGTCGCTGGACCCCGTCCGGGCCCGGCTGCTCGCCGAACTGGCCGCCGCGCCCGCGTCGGCCACGATGCTGGCCGGCAGGGTGGGGCTGCCGCGGCAGAAGGTGAACTACCACCTCAAGGCGCTGGAGCGGCACGGCCTGGTCGAGCTGGCGGGAGAGCGGCGCAAGGGAAACGTCACCGAGCGGCTGATGCGGGCGACCGCCGCGTCGTACGTCATCTCACCGGCCGCGCTGCCCGCCGTGCAGCCGGACCCGGACCGCTTCCGTGACCAGCTCTCCGCGCGCTGGCTGCTCGCGCTCGGCGCGCGTCTCGTGCGGGACGTCGGCACGCTGCTCACCGGCGCCGCGAAGGCCCGCAAGCGGCTGGCGACCTATGCGCTGGACGGCGAGGTCCGCTTCGCCTCCGCCGCCGACCGGGCGGCCTTCGTGCAGGAGCTGACGGCGGGCGTGAGCGCGCTCATCCGCAAGTACGACGCGCCCGGCGCGGAGGGCGGCCGGGACCACCGCATCGTCGTCGCCGTCCATCCCGCACTCATGGAACCAGCCGCCCCCGGGCACCAGGACCCCTCCGCCCCCGTCCCCGGGCACCAGGAACCCTCCGCCCCCGCCCCCGGGCACCAGGACCCCTCCGCCCCCGTCCCCGGGCACCAGGACCCCGCCCTCCCCGCCCCCGCGGACGGCGGACCGGCCGTGTCCGTGACCGGCCGGCCACCCGCCGCGCCCGGCTCGACCGCCCCCGATCCGGACCAGTAGGCAGCAGGAGTCCCGTCATGGCCAAGGAATTCGAGATCGTCCGTGAGTTCGAGGTCGACGCCACGCCCGCGGAGGTGTGGGAGGCGATCACCCACGGCACCGGTGGCTACCTGTGGCCGATGGAGCCGCCCGAGCCCAGGGTCGGCGGCGCGGCGGCCTTCGGCTCGACCGTCACCGCCTACGACCCGCCGCACCACCTGGTCACCCGCAGTGAGGACGTCGGCTTCCCGACGCAGAGCGCCAACCAGCTGGAGCACCTCATCGAGCCGCGCGACGAAGGCCGCCGCGCCTGGGTGCGCTACGTGCACAGCGGGATCTTCACCGACGACTGGGACAACCAGTACGACGGCGCGAGCCGGCACACCGGCTTCTACCTGCACACCCTGCGCGAGTACCTCACCCACTTCGCGCCCCGCCCGGTCACCTTCGCCCAGGTGAACGGGCCGGAGGCGTCCCGGGCGCCGGACGCGTTCGACGCGGTGGCGCGGGCCCTCGGCCTGCCGGACGACGTGGCCGAGGGTGCCAAGGCGGCCGTACGCGGGCCCGGCGGGCGGACCCTGGACGCGGTGGTCGACTACCGCGACCGGTACTTCGTCGGGCTGCGCACCGACGACGCCCTCGTCCGGTTCTTCGGGCGCAACCACTGGGGCGCCCCGGTCGGCATCAGCGTCCACGACTTCGCGCCGGACGCCCACGCCGCTGCGAACGAGGCGGCCTGGCAGGACTGGCTGAACGGCGTGTTCGGCCGGTCCTGAACCGGACCCGCCGCTCACGGGCGGAAGCGGAGCACGCACGCTGCCGTACCGGAAGTCGCCGTCGCGGCGGATCTTGCTGATCATGATCTGGTCCGGGGACATACGGACGTGCCGGGACGCGCGACGTCGGTGTGGCGTGCGTAGATAAAGGGTGGACAGTTGTCCCCCCGCTTTCTACGCGCGTCAATCTCCTGCGCGGTAGCGGGAGTTGTCAAGGTTTCGGCCATGTGCGGGGCCGGACGGGGAGATGAACCGGTCGGCATGGGTGGAAATCCGTCTAGGCTGAGCGGTTGAGCCGTACGGCGTCCAGGTGGCCGTACGGATGTCGATACGGCGTCCAGGTCGCCGTACGGCCGCCCAGGCATCCGAGGAGAACCAGCCGATGTCAGACAGCTCGCCCCTGCCGCCGGTGCGGTTGCTCCCCGAAGCGGAGCTGGCGCGCGCCGCACTGTCCACGCCGCTGCTCTCCCGGGCCGCCCGGCTCGCCCGCTGGGCCGGCCCGGACACCCGCGTCGACGCAGGTGGCGAACTGGTCGAGGAACAGCTGCCGGCCGCCGCCGAACTGCTCGGCCTCGTCGGGGACGATGCCGCGGCGTACGCCGGTGAGGCCTGGCGGGTCGCCGTGGACGCCGGGCTGGTCGAGATCGTCGACGAGGAGGCCGGCGCCGTGGCGGCGGGGGAGGAGCTGGGGCAGCTCACCGGGGGCTCGCCGCACGACGTCCTCGCGGTGTGGCAGGCGGCGCTCGACACCGTGATCGCCGACGCGAGCGTGCCCGACCTGGACGGAATTGTCGACGCGCTCGACGAGGGCGGCGAGGTCGATTTCTCGTCACTCGGGTGGGACCCCCAGGCGGAGGCTGACTTCCTCGACGGCGTCCTCGGCAACCTCTATCTGCTGACGGCGAGCGAGGACGGACCCGGTGCGGCGCCGGTGCCGCTGCCCGCGCTCGCCGCGTCGATGATCGTGCCCAGCGACATGGGCGAGCCGACCAACGACGTCCTCGAACAGGTCTCCGACGCGATGATGCGGCTCGACGACCAGTTCCGGCTGCTGGAGCCGGTCGGGCTGGTCGAGTACCAGCCGGTGGACGAGGCGCTGATGGCCGACACCGACGAGGAACCGGCGGCGGGACCGGTCGACGAGGCCGACGTCTCCCGCTACGGCATGGTGCGGCTCACCCCGCTCGGCGCCTACGGGCTGCGGGCGCGGCTGTTGGAGGCGGGCTTCGAGGCGCCGGCGGTCGGCGAACTCGCCGACAAGGGCGCGGACGCGCTGCTCGACGGTACGGCCGCCTTCCCGCAGGGAGCCGCGCGGGCCGAGACCGAGCAGTGGCTGGCCCGCCGTGAGTCCCTGGCCGCCGCACGGGAGTTGCTGTCCGCCGCGCGCGGCGCGGACCCGGGCGCCCCGCTGCGGCGGCTGCGCTGCCAGCAGGCGCTGTCACTGCTCGGACCGGAGGCCGAGCCCGCCCTCCGCGAGGTCCTGGACGACGCCGAACTGGGTGGTCTGGCGCGGGTCTGGCTCGCCGAACGCGGCGCGGCCGACGTGCCGCAGCCCTCCCAGGACCTGATCTTCTGGCTGACCATCGACACGGTGGCCGCGCAGCTCGCGGCCGAGGGGAACTCGGACGAACTCCAGGCCCTCGTCGAGGGGTTGGCCCGGCAGCATGCCGGGTTCTTCGCCGAGGCGTGGCGGGTGGGGCACCCGGACACGGCCGAGGTGCTGGAGGCGATGGGCCGGCTGCACCCGGACAAGAAGGTGGCGAAGGAGGCCAGGAAGGCGGCCTTCAAGGCGCGTTCCCAGCACGGGGTGTAGGGAGCGGGAGGGGGTTTCCGCGGCGCGACTTTTGGCTCCCGTGGGCCGGTGCTTACGGATTCATGGAAAAACCGGAGCCGAAGTCGCCCGCTGTTCAACCGGCGTTCAGGAGCGGCCGGGAGCGTGTGCGCCGTCTTGAGGTCCGCCACCCTCCACGGCACTTTGACCGTCACAGGAGACACCATGTCGCTCACCCGCAGGGACTTCGCCAGGAAATCCGCGATCACCGGTGCAGGTGTCGCGCTGGCGGGCACCGTCGGCGCCCTCGCCACCGCCCCGAACGCGCTCGCCGCTGCCGACTCCGCCGAGGGCGAGTCGGCGCACGGACACCGCGGCGTCGGCTACGGCCCGCTGGTCGCCGACCCGCACGGCATCCTCGCGCTCCCCGCCGGCTTCAGGTACGAGATCATCACGTACAGCGGCCGGACCAGGCTGGAGTCCGGCGAGTTCACCCCCTCAAACCATGACGGGACCGCCGCCTTCGACGGCCCGCGCGGCGGCACCCTGCTCGTCAACAACCACGAGCTGAAGGGCCCGCGGCCCGACTGGGACCACCCGGTCCCGCTCACCGAGGGCCTGGTCTACGACCCGGCCGCCTCCGGCGGCTGCACGGTCGTCGAGGTCCGGCCCGGCGGCCACGTCGCCGAGTGGGTCGGCATCGCCGGTACCTCCACCAACTGCGCGGGCGGCAGCACCCCGTGGGGCACCTGGCTGACCTGCGAGGAGACCGAGGACAAGGCCGGTGCCAACGGTATGACCAAGGACCACGGCTACGTCTTCGAGGTGGACCCCGAGGACCGCCGGGCCAACCGCGACCCGAAGCCCGTCAAGGCGCTGGGCCGGTACGCCCACGAGGCCGTCGTCGTGGACCCCGGGCGCGGCCACCTCTACCTCACCGAGGACGCCTCGGGACCCAACGGCCTGCTCTACCGCTGGACCCCGCCGCAGGGCTTCCACCACGGCCGCGGCAGGCTGCGCACCCTCGCCGACGACGCGGGCGCCCTCCAGGCGTTCAAGTGCTTCGACTCCGGCGGTGTGTTCGTCGACGACCTGTCCCGCGCCACGAAGGTCGGCACGGTCTACGGCGTCGACTGGGTCGACGTCCCCGACCGCGACGCGAAGTCGGTCTCCGTGCGCAAGCAGTTCGGCACCGGTCAGATCACCCGCGCCCGCAAGCTGGAGGGCATGTGGTGGGGCGACGGCGGCGCCTACATCGTCTCCTCCTACGCCCGTGCGGAGAGCCCGGTCCAGCACGACGGCGCCGTCTGGTTCTACGACCCGAAGCGCCGCACCCTCACCCTCAAGGTCCTCATCGGTGTCAACCCGGACCCGTCCGCGGAAGGCGCCTTCGACGGCCCGGACAACATCACCGTCTCCCCGTACGGCGGTCTCGTCATCGCCGAGGACGGCGAGGGCCTCCAGCACCTTTTCGGCGCCACCGAGAGCGGCCGCACCTACCCGATCGCCCGCAACGAACTGAACATCGGCACCGCGGACGACCCGGAGTACAGCGAGTTCACCGGCGTCACCTTCTCACCCGACGGCCGGACCCTGTACGCCAACATCCAGACGCCGGGCATCATGCTCGCGATCACGGGACCCTGGAAGCGCTGGCAGCGGTAGAGCGCGGGTTCCCGCGCACGGGAGGCGGCCTTGTCCGGCGCTGGACTGACATCTAACATGTCAGTTCATGGAGGCTCTGCGACCCGTCGCCCGTACCCTGCTCCGCGACCGTGCCCACGCCGCGATCAGGGACGCCATCGTCACCGGGGACATCGAACCCGGTGCGGTGGTGCGCGACGCCGAGCTCGCGGAGCGGCTCGGACTGTCCCGGGCGCCGGTGCGGGAGGCGTTCTCCCGGCTCGTCGACGAGGGGCTCCTGGAGAGCAAACCGCAGAGCTACACGCGGGTCACCCCGGTCGTGGCCGCCGAGGTGCGGGACGCGGCGGCCGTGGTCGGCGCCCTGCACGAACTGGTCACCCGGGCCGCGGTACCCCGGCTGCGGGACGCCGATCTGGACGAGATGCGCGTGTCCAACGCCCGGTTCGCCGCCGCCGTGCGGGCAGGTGACGTGGACGAGGCGCTGCGCGCCGACGACGACCTGCACGACGTGCTGGTCCGGGTGGCCGGAAACCGCGCGGCCGCCGCCACCGTCGCCCGCTACACCCCGCTCATCCGCCGCCTGGAACGCCGTCGCTTCGGCGAGGGCGGCTCCTGCCGCTCCGCCGGCCTGCACGAGCGCCTGATCGAGGCCTGCGCGGCGGGGGACGCGGAGGCGGCGGCGCGGGTCACGGCGGACATCTGGCACACCCTCGGGGACCTGGCAGACGACGCCACCCACTGACCGCTCCGCCAGGAGGCGCCCCATGTCCCTTTCCTCGTACGACCGTTACCCGCTCCTCTTCGGCCCCTCGCCGGTGCACCCCCTGGAGCGGCTCAGCGCCCACCTCGGCGGCGCCGCGCTGTGGGCCAAGCGGGAGGACTGCAACTCCGGGATCGCCTACGGCGGGAACAAGACCCGCAAGCTGGAGTACCTGGTCGCGGACGCGCTGGCCAAGGGCTGCGACACGCTCGTCTCCATCGGCGGGGTGCAGTCCAACCACACCCGCCAGGTGGCCGCCGTCGCCGCCCGCGCCGGGCTCGCGTGCGTGCTGGTGCAGGAGAGCTGGGTGGAGTGGCCGGACTCCGTCTACGACAAGGTCGGCAACATCCTGATCAGCAGGCTGGCCGGAGCCGACGTACGCCTCGTGCGGGCCGGGTTCGGGATCGGCTTCAAGGAGAGCTGGGAGCTGGCGCTGCGCGAGGTCGAGGAGTCGGGCGGCAAGCCGTACGCCATTCCGGCCGGCGCCTCCGACCACCCGCTCGGCGGGCTCGGCTTCGCGGGCTGGGCGTACGAGGTGGCCGAGCAGGAGCGGCAGTCGGGTGTCTTCTTCGACACGGTGATCGTGTGCTCGGTGACCGGTTCGACGCAGGCCGGCATGGTCGCCGGGTTCGCGGCGCTGGAGGAGGCGGGCGGCCGCCGGCGCCGGGTCATCGGCATCGACGCCTCGGCCAGACCCGTCGAGACCCGCGAACAGGTCGCCCGCATCGCCCACCGCACCGGCCGCCTCATAGGTCTGCGGCGTGACCTGACCGTCGACGACGTCGAACTCGACGAGCGCTACCACGCGGGCGTCTACGGAGTCCCGGACGACACCACCCTGGCCGCGATGCGCCTCGCGGCCCGCACCGAGGGCATGGTCACGGACCCGGTGTACGAGGGGAAGTCCATGGCGGGGATGATCGACCTGGTCGAACGGGGCGAGATCGACCGCGGCTCCACCGTGCTGTACGCACATCTGGGCGGCCAGCCGGCGCTGAACGCGTACAGCGCGCTCTTCTAGCCGGGACCTCCGCTCCGGCGGGCACGCCCGACCCTCTGTGCCCGGCAGCCGGGCACAGAGGGTCGGGCGTGCGGGAACCTACTTGGCGAGGAAGGACAGCAGGGCGGCGTTCACTTCCTCGGCGTGCGTCCACAGCAGGCCGTGCGGGGCGCCCTCGACCTCCACGTACTCGGCCGACGGCAGCAGCGCGTGGAACGGACGTCCGGTCGCGTCGATGGGCAGGATGCGGTCACCGGTGCCGTGCAGGATCAGCGTGGGGACGTCGACCTTCGCCACGTCGGCGCGGAAGTCGGTGATCCAGGTCGGCACGCAGGCCACGGACGCGTGGGCGGAGGCACCGGCCGCCACGTTCCAGCTGTTGCGGACGGCCTCCTCGCTGATCCGGCTGCCCAGCGTCTCGTCCAGGTTGTAGAAGTCCTGGTAGAAGGCGGTGAAGTAGGCGTACCGGTCCTTGCTGACCGCGTCCAGGATGCCGTCGAAGACCGCCTGGTCGACGCCGGTCGGGTTGTCGTCGGTCTTGAGCAGGAAGGGCTCCAGGGAGGCCAGGAAGACCGCTTTGGCGACCCGGCCCGAGCCGTACGTGCCCAGGTAGCGGCCCACCTCGCCGGTTCCCATCGAGAAGCCGACCAGGACCGCGTCCGTCAGGTCGAGCGCGGTGAGCACCTTGTCGAGGTCGCCGGCGAAGGTGTCGTAGTCGTAGCCCGTGGTGGGCTGGGAGGAGCGGCCGAATCCGCGGCGGTCGTAGGTGACGACGCGGTGCCCGGCCTCCAGCAGGACCGGCACCTGCTTCTCCCAGGAGTGGCCGTCGAGCGGGTACCCGTGGATCAGCACGACGGGCTGGCCGGTGCCGTGGTCCTCGTAGTAGAGCTCGATCGGCGCGCTGTTCTCCTCGCCAACGGTGATGTACGGCATGACGGTTCGTCCTCCTCGGTTCGGAGAGTCCAGCACACCACCGTCGCCGGACTCCCGCCAGGCAGAAGTGCAGGCGGAAGTAGAGAGCGCTTGTTCTAATTGTCGTGATGACCAGACGTTCCTCCTCCGACCTGCCCCACGGCGGCACCGCCTTCGGTGTGACGCTGCGTTCCCTGCGCCGGACGGCCCGGCTGACCCTGGAGGAGCTGTCACAGGCGTCCGGCGTCAGCGTCCGCGCCCTCGGCGACATGGAACGCGGCCGCAGCCGCGGACCGCAGCGCCGTACCGTCGACGCACTCGCCACCGCCCTGGACCTCGACCACGAGCAGCGACAGCGGCTCCAGCGGCTGGCCGACGCCGGCCGGGAACGCGGCGGTCCGGCCGCGCCGCCGTACCTCCTGCGCACGGTCCCGGACTTCACCGGACGCAGGCGGGAGCTGGCCGATCTGGAGGCGCTCGCCGAGGGGGCCGGCACCCGCGCCGTGGTCCTCTTCGGGCCCGGCGGGCAGGGCAAGACGACCCTGGCCGCGCAGGCCGCGCGGCAGCTGACGGGAGAACACTTCCCGGACGGCTGCGTCAGCGTGCAACTGCACGGCATGAGCGACACGCCCGTGCCCCCGGCCGAGGCACTGGTCCTGCTGCTGACGGCACTCGGGCACCCGCCCGACCGGATCCCGGTGGACCCGGTGGCGCGCGAGGCCGTCTACCGGGCCACGCTCAGCGACCGGCGGGTGCTGGTCGTCCTCGACGACGCGGCCGACGAGGCGCAGGCCAGGCCACTGCTGCCGGACGCGGAGGGCAGCTTCGTGCTCGTCACCAGCCGGCGGCCGCTGACCGGCCTCGAGGGCGTCCGGCGGATCAGGCTCGGCGCGCTCAGCGGCGGGGAGTCGGTGACGCTGCTGGAACGGATCCTCGGGACCCCGCGCACCGACGGACAGGCGGACGGCATCAGCCGGCTGGCGGAGCTGTGCGGGCATCTCCCGCTGGCCCTGCGGATCGTCGGCAACCGCCTGTCCAGCCGCCCCGCCTGGACCCCGGCCCGGCTGGCGGACCAACTCGCCGACGAGGAAGGGCGGCTGGGCACCCTGGTCGCGGGCGACCTGGCGGTACGCGGCGCGCTCGCCCTCTCCTACCGCCAGCTCACCGCTCCCCGCAGGCTGCTGCTCCGCCGCCTCGGCCTGCTCCCCGGCCATGAGACCGGCCCCCACCTCGCCGCCGTGCTCACCGGCGGCGACGACCCGGTCGCCGTCCGGGACGCCCTCGACCTGCTGGTCGAGCGGGGCCTGCTGGAGGAGCCCACGCCGGGCCGCTACGCCTTCCACGATCTCGTACGGCTCTTCGCGCGCGAGCGACTGCGGGCCGAGGAACCCGCGCCGCCCGTCGAGGCCGCCGCGCTGCGCATGGCGGACTGGCTGCTGCGGTCGGCCTCGGCGGCCGGCCGCTGGTTCGAGGCACCCGGTGCGGACGAGCCGTGGCCGGGCGCACCCCCGGCCTTCGCCCCGGCGTCCGCGGCGGCGGCGGAGGAGTGGCTCAGCACCGAGCGCGCCCACTGGGCGGGCGCGTTGCGGCTCATGTTCGAGGCGGAGCGGCACCAGGAGATCGTCCACACGGCGCGCACGCTGTACTGGTTCTCCGACCGCTGGGGCACCTGGCCCGAGTGGCGCACCCTGTTCACCTACGGCGTCCGCTCCGCCGCGGCGCTCGGCGACCCGGCGGCCCAGGCCCACCAGCTCAACTGCCTCGCCTGGACGTACTCGGTGGGCGGCGCCCGGTACGAACAGGCCGAAGAGCACGCCCGGCAGGCGCTGGACCTGGCCACCGAGGCCGGTGACAGGGGCCAGCAGGGCTGGGCATGGACCTACATCGCCGGGGCCTGCATGCGGTTGGACCGGCCCGCGGAGGCGGCCCGGGCCGCCGAGGAGGCCGTACGGCTCTTCGAGGCGACCGGTGACCGGGCCGGGCAGACGGTCTCCCGCCGGGTGCTGGGCAGCGCCCTGCGGGAATCCGGCCGCGCGGAGGAGGCGTTGGCCGTGCACCGGGACCTGCTCGGAGCGGACGCGGGGGACGTGCCCGGTTTCCAGGAGTTCGCCCAGGCGATCCTGCGCCATCAGATAGCTGGTGACCTGCTGGCCCTCGGGCGCTGGTCGGACGCGGTGGCCGCCTACCGGGCGGTCGTCACCCCGGCCACCCATGGCGGCACCGACCGCTTCAAGGCCCAGGCGCTCAGCGGACTCGCCACCGCCCTGGAGCACTGCGGGGACACGGCCGAGGCCCGGGCCCGGCTCGCCGAGGCGCACCGGCTGTTCACCGCTGCCGGGGACGCGGCCGCCGCCGAACGGACGGCGGCCGCGCTCGACCGGCTCGCGACCTGACGCGGTCGGCGACGACGAGGAGGGCCCGCGGCCGGGTCTACAGCGCCTCCGCCCCCGGCTTCACCATGTTGCGCACCGTGCGGGCCTTCACGAACGAGCCGAGCGCCGTCATGTCCCACTCCCCGGAGAACTGGCGGACCAGCTTGGCCATCAGGACGCCCGTCTGCGCCTCCGCGCCGGTCAGGTCGAAGCGGACCAGTTCCTCGCCGGTCGCGGCGTCCAGAAGACGGCAGTACGCCTTGGCGACCTCCGTGAACTTCTGGCCCGAGAACGAGTTGACGGTGAAGACCAGGCCGGTGACCTGCGGGGGGATCCGGCCGAGGTCGACCACGATCACCTCGTCGTCGCCGCCTCCCTCGCCGGTGAGGTTGTCGCCGGAGTGCTTGATCGCGCCGTTCAGGATGGACAGCTTGCCGAAGTAGCAGCTGTCGACATGGTCGCGCTGCGGGCCGTAGGCGACGACCGACGCGTCCAGGTCGATGTCCTTGCCGCGGAACGCCGGTTCCCAGCCGAGGCCCATCTTGACCTGGGTGAGCAGTGGGCTGCCGCCCTTGACCAGGGACACGGTCTGGTTCTTCTGGAGGCTGACCCGGCCCTTGTCGAGGTTGACCTTCCCGGCCCCCGGGGCGGGGGCGGCGGGAGGGGCGGCCGGCATCGGGGGAGCGGCGACCGGCGCCTGGTGCACCGCCGCAGCCGGGGGCGCGGCCGGAGCCGGGGGTGCGGCCGCGGCCGGTTCCTCCACCGTCACGCCGAAGTCCGTCGCGATGCCGGCCAGCCCGTTCGCGTAGCCCTGGCCGACCGCGCGGGCCTTCCACGCGCCGCCCCGGAGGTAGATCTCGACGACCACCAGGGCCGTCTCCGTGCCCAGTTGCGGGGGCGTGAAGGTGGCCAGCACCGAGCCGTCGTCCGCGTCGCGGATCGTGGCCGTCGGCTCGATGCCCTGGAAGGTCTGCCCCGCGGTGTCGGGGCTCGCGGTGACCACGATCTTCTCGATGCCCGCGGGGACCGAGGCGGTGTCGACGATGATCGCGTCGGGCGCGGCACCGCCTCCCGAGCGGTAGGTCACGCCCGCGCCCGTCGGCTGGTTGTAGAAGATGAAGTCGTCGTCGGAGCGCACCTTGCCGTCGCCCGTCAGCAGCAGGCCCGACACGTCGAGCCGCACCGGAGCGGCGACGTCCACCGCCACCCGGGAGGCGGAGAGCGGGATGTTCGAGCCAGGGGTCATAGCTGTCATGCCGGGTGAACGAACGACCCCGCTTTACCGTTCCCTTAAACTTCTACGGCACCACCACGATCTTCCGTCCCACCCCCGCCGCGAACTGCTCCAGCGCCTGCGGATAGCCGTCCAGCGGCAGCCGGTCGCTGATGAAGACATCGGGGTCGAGGACGCCGTTCGCGAACAGCTCGGCGGCGCGCTCGTAGCTGTGCAGCACGGCCATGGAGCCGGTGACGGTGATCTCCTGGTTGTAGATCCGGTACGGGTCGATCGTCACCCGCGTCGCGTAGTCGGCCACCCCGAACTGGAGGAACGTGCCGGCCTTGGCGACCCGGTCCAGGCCGTCCTGGATCGCCGCCGCGTTGCCGGTCGCGTCGATCACCACGTCCCAGCCCCGCGGCCGGTCCAGCTCGTCCGCGTTCGCGGCGGCCGCCGAGACGCCCAGCCGTCGCGCGGTCTCCAGGCGGGCCGGGTTCAGGTCGACGACGTCGACGCTCGCCGCGCCGGTCCGCTTGGCCAGCTCCAGCATCATCAGGCCCATGGTGCCCGAGCCGTAGATCAGGACGTGGGCGCCGAGGCGGGAGCCGAGGACGTCGTAGCCGCGTACCGCGCAGGAGAGGGGCTCGATCAGGGCCGCGTCCTGGGTGCGGACGTGCTCGGGGAGTTTCACGCAGTTGGCGACGGGGGCGAGGGCGTACTGCGCGGCGCCGCCGGGCACGGTCACGCCGATCGCGGCCCACCGCTCGCAGAGGTTGTTGTGGCCGTCCCGGCAGTAACGGCACTCGTGGCAGTACAGGGACGGGTCGACCGCGACCCGGTCGCCGACCGCCACCTCGGTCACCTGGGCGCCGACGCCCACCACCTCGCCGGCGAACTCGTGCCCCGGCACGATCGGCAGCTCGGGCGCGAACTCGCCCTGGAGGATGTGCAGGTCGGTGCCGCACAGACCGCAGGCGGCGACCTCGACGACCACCTCCCGGGGTCCGGGCGTGGGGTCGGGCACCTCGGTGACGACGGCGCGGCCCACGGACTCGATGACGGCGGCCTTCATTTCACGGCTCCGAGCGACAGGCCCTGGACCAGTTTGTCCTGGGCGGCGAACCCCGCGGCGAGCACCGGCAGGGAGACGACGAGCGACGCGGCGCACACCTTGGCCAGGAACAGGCCCTGGCTGGTGATGAAGCCGGTCAGGAAGACGGGGGCGGTCTCGGCGACCACGCCGGTCAGCACCCGCGCGAACAGAAGTTCGTTCCAGCTGAAGATGAAGCAGATCAGAGAGGTCGCGGCGATGCCGGGCAGGGCGATCGGGGCCACCACGCGCGCGAGGATCGTCGGCAGGCGGGCGCCGTCGATCTGCGCGGCCTCGATGACGGCCACCGGGACCTCGGCGAGGAACGACTGCATCATCCACACCGCGATCGGCAGGTTCATCGAGGTGTAGAGGATGACCAGGAACCAGATGTTGTCCAGCATCCCGGTGTTCTTCGCGAACAGGTAGATGGGCAGCAGCCCGGCGACCACCGGCAGCATCTTCGTGGACAGGAAGAAGAACAGGACGTCCGTCCACTTCCTCACCCGCCGGATCGACAGCGCGTAGGCCGCCGGGAAGGCGAGGACGAGCACGAAGAGGGTGGAGACGACCGACGCCACCGCCGAGTTGATCAGTGCCGGCCAGGGGCTCGCGCCGCCGCCCGCGCCGAAGAACTCGCGGTAGCCGTCCAGGGTGAGGGCGGCGCCGAAGGAGGGCGGGTTGGTCGCCGCGTCCGCCTCGGAGTGGAAGGACGTCAGCGCCATCCAGGCGACGGGGAAGAAGAAGACGATGCCGACCAGCCAGGCCACCAGGCCGATGCCGCGGCCGCGGTGCTTCCTGACGTGCGGGGCGAGGACGCTCATGCGCGGGACGCCTCCTCTCGGAACAGGGACGACACCACGCGCAGGGCGAAGGTCGCGAGGACGATCGAGCCGATGACCACCAGGACGCCGGCGGCCGAGGCGAGGCCGTTCTCGTGGGCCTGGTAGAAGCTCTGGTAGACGGTGTAGGGCAGGTTGGCGGTGCCCAGGCCGCCGGACGTGATCGTGAAGACCGCGTCGAAGTTCTGGACGATGTAGATGCTGCCCAGCAGGGCGCCGAGTTCGAGATAGCGGCGCAGGTGCGGGAGGGTCAGGTGGCGGAAGATCTGCCATTCGCCCGCGCCGTCCACCCGGGCGGCCTCGATCTGCTCCGGGTCCCGGCTCTGCAGCCCGGCGAGCAGGATCAGCATCATGAACGGCGTCCACTGCCATACCAGTGCGGCCTCGACCGCCAGCAGCGGGGTGTTGGAGATCCAGTCGGGCTGCGGTCCGCCTACGTAGTGCAGCAGACCGTTGAGCAGGCCGTACTCGGGGTTGTAGAGGACGTGCTTCCAGAGCAGGGCCGCGGCCACCGGGACGACGAGGAACGGCGCGATCAGCAGGGTGCGGACGATGCCCCGGCCGCGGAACCTGTTGTTCAGCAGCAGGGCGAGCGCGAGGCCCAGCACCAGGCTGACCAGCACCACGGTCACGGTGAGCAGCACGGTCGTCCACACCGAGTGGCGCAGGTCGGCGTCGGTGAGCACCTGGCGGTAGTTGTCGACGCCGGCGAAGTGCCGGGCCTTCGGGTAGAGCGCGTTCCAGTCGAAGAAGGAGATGACCACCGTGGCCACGAACGGCAGCTGGGTCACGACGATCATGAAGACCAGGGCGGGCAGGAGCGGGGCCCGGGTGGCCCAGGCGCGCAGGCGGGCGGAGGGCGGCCGTGCGGCGCGTGCGGGTGTCGCTGCGTAGGGGGCTGTCGTCGCGGTCATCGTCCCTCGTACTCCTTGGAGATCTTCTCGGCGAGCTGCTGGGACTTCTTCAGGGCCGAGTCGACGGACTGCCGTCCGGCGATGGCCGAGCTGATCTCCTGGGAGACCTTGGTGCCGAGATCGGTGAACTCGGGAATGTCGACGAACTGGATGCCGGGCGCGGGGCGCGGCTGCACGCCGGGGTCATTGGGACGGGCGCTCTCGATGGCCTCCTTGGTCATCTCCTGGAAGGCCGCGGCCGACTTGACGTAGTCGGGGTCGGTGTACGTCGACGCCCGTTTGCCCGCCGGGACGTTGGACCAGCCGCTGGTCTCGCCGACCAGTTGCTCGTACTCCTTGCCGGACGCCCAGGACACGAACTTCCAGGCCTTGTCGGGGTTGCGGGAGGCCTTCTGGATGCCCCAGGCCCAGGTGTAGAGCCAGCCGGCGGACTTCGTCCGCTCCACGGGCGCGGGGACGTAGCCGAGCTTGCCCTTGACCGGGGAGCCGTTCGCCTCCAGGAGGCCGGCCGCGGAGGTGGCGTCGTACCACATGGCGGTCTTGCCCTGGGTCATGTTGTTGAGGCACTCGGCGAAGCCGGACTGCGGGGCGCCGGACTCGCCGTGCGCGCGGACCAGGTCGACGTAGAACTTGGTGGCCTTCTCGAAGCCGGGCGCGTCCAGCCGTGCCTTCCAGTCCTTGTCGAACCAGGTGCCGCCGAAGGTGTTCACGACCGTGGTCAGCGGTGCCATCAGCTCGCCCCAGCCGGGCAGGCCGCGCAGGCAGATGCCGCGCATCCCGGACCGCGCGTCGTCCACCTTGGCGGCGAGGTCGGCGACCTGCTGCCAGGTGGGGTGGGCGGGCATCGTCAGGCCCTTCGCCGCGAAGACGTCCTTGCGGTACATCAGGAACGACGACTCGCCGTAGAAGGGCTGGCCGTAGAGCTTGCCGTCGGAGGCGGTCAGGGCCTGCCGCATCGGCTTGAGGACGTCCTTCTCGTCGTAGCCGGGGTCCTTCGCGACGTAGGAGTCCATCTCGTGCAGCCAGCCGTTGCGGGCGTAGATCGGTATCTCGTAGTTGGACAGGGTGGCCACGTCGTACTGGCCGGCCTGGTTGGCGAAGTCCTGGCTGATCTTGTCGCGGACGTCGTTCTCGGGCAGCACCGTGAAGTTGACCTCGATGCCGGTCTCCTTGGTGAAGCGCGGGGCGAGCTTCTGGAGTTCCGTCATCTGGGGGTTGTTGACCATCAGCACGTTGATCGAGTCGCCGCCGGAACCGGACCCGCCCGCACCGACCCAGCAGCCGGAGAGCAGCGGGGCGAGCAGCGTCCCTGCGGCGGCCACGGCGAGTGTGGCTCGCGGCCTCCGTCGGCTCGGGGTTCGCATGGATCGCTCCTGGATGAATCGTGATATATGGGGTATTTGAGGGTGAGGCTCGGCCTTCCGGGGGGCGCGGGGTGGCGTCAGACCCGGATGACCTGAGGGCCCAGCAGGGAGTAGCGGTGGGCCTCGGCGGAGGGCAGCAGGGTGCTCGTCACGATCGCCTCCAGGGCTTGGACCCCGGCGAAGCGGCAGAAGCTGACGGCCCCGAACTTGGTGTGCACGCCGGCGAAGACCGTCCTGCGCGCGGCTCGGATCGCCTGTGCCTTGACCTCGCCGACGGCGGGGTCCGGGGTGGTCAGCCCGTGTTCGCGCGAGACGCCGTTGGCCCCGATGTAGGCGAGGTCGAGTACGAAACCGGCGAGCATCTTCGTCGTCCAGTGGTCGACGGTGGCGAGGGTGCCCGCCCGGACGCGTCCGCCGAGCAGCAGCACCGACGTGTTCTCGCTCCCGGCGAGCGCGCCCGCGACCGGCAGCGAGGCGGTGACCACGGTCAGCGGCCGGTCCGCCGGCAGCGCCTCGGCGATCAGCCGGGGGGTGAAGCCCTCGTCGACGAAGACGGTCTCGGCGTCGCCCAGCAGGTCGGCGGCGGCCGCGGCGATGCGCCGCTTCTCCGGGACGTGGCTGGTCGAACGGAAGGCGAGCGTGGTCTCGAAACCGGCGCTCTCGACGGGGTACGCGCCCCCGTGGGTGCGGCGGACCAGGCCGTGGTCCTCCAGGGCGCGCAGGTCGCGCCGGATGGTCTCCTTGGCCACGCCCAACGCCTCGGCGAGTGCGGTGACGTCGACCGAGCCGGTGGTGCGGGCGGCCCGCACGATCTCGCGCTGGCGTTCCTCCGCCGTCCTGGTGCTCATCCCGTCACCCGCTTCCCTGTGGAACCGCCCGTTCGGGCCATGCAGCAAGTTCTACAGCGGGCACCTGAGGCTGACCAGGTCTGTTGCGGGCCCGATGGTGCCCGTCTGTGCCCGTTTCCCGGGTGCCGTGCCCGCCTCGGACCTGCGCCGCCGCCGGGCGGGCGGTGGGATCGGGCGGCCCGGATGCCCGAACACGCCGACGGGCGGGCCCGTTCGGTGCCCGCCCGCCGTGCGGCGTCGTTCTCCTGTGTCAGTACGGCCAGATCGGCGGGTCGTTCACGAACCGGCCGCCCAGGTGGGTGTGGGCCGGGTTCTGCGGGTCGAGTTCGCCGAGATCGGCGACGAGTTTCCCGGCGAACCGCTCCGAGTCGTCCTGCGGTTCGTAGCCGAGCGCCCGCGCGGTGCTCAGGTCCCACCACAGGCGGGTGTTGGCGGAGGAGCCGTAGACGACGGTGTGGCCGACCTTGTCGGCGGTCAGCGCCGCGTGGAAGAGGCGGGCGCCGTCGGCCGGGCTCATCCACACCGAGAGCATGCGCACGTCGGCCGGTTCCGGGAAGCAGGAGCCGATGCGGACGGAGACGGTCTCCAGGCCGTGCCGGTCCCAGTACAGCTGGGCGAGGTCCTCGCCGAACGACTTGGACAGGCCGTAGAAGGTGTCGGGGCGGCGCGGGGTGTCGACCGGGATCAGCGGTTCGCCCGCGCGCGGGGCGCGGGTGTAGCCCACGGCGTGGTTCGAGGAGGCGAAGACGATCCGCCGTACGCCGGCCTCGCGGGCGGCCTCGTAGAGGTTGTACGTGCCCTCGATGTTCGACCGCAGGATCTTCTCGAAGGGTGCCTCCAGGGAGATCCCGGCGAGGTGCAGGACCGCGTCCACGCCCCGTACCGCCTCGCGCAGCGCCTGCTTGTCGGCGAGGTCGGCGGTGATCGCGTCCGGTTCGCCCTCGACGGGCCGCACGTCCAGCAGGCGCAGTGCGTAGCCGTACTCCGGGAGCAGGGAGCGCATCAGGGTGCCGAGCCCGCCTGCGGCGCCGGTGAGCAGTAGCGTGCGGGGAGTGGGCATCCACGGTCTCCTTGACTCGACTTGACTCGATGCCGGTCGTGTACGTGCATGATATTCACATTCATGGACACGCTAGGGAGCCGGGGCGCGCCCCGTCAAGTCTGTCGTGGCGTGCGGAAATCCGCTCGCATGTTGGTCGAATGCCTCCTTGACCGGCCCTTAGAAGGGCTCGTAACGTGGTCACGTTCATGAATATGGACGCCGATCAGAAACGTGCATCGACAGGGAGCGCCCGTGACGCCAGCCCCGCTCGCCGCCCGGCTTCGTGACCCGCGCGGGCCCCTCTTCTTCCCCGTCACGGCCTACGGCCCCGACGGCTCCCTCGACCTCGACGTCTACCGTGAGCACGTCCGGCGGGGCGTCGAGGCGGGGGCCGCCGCGGTGTTCGCCTGCTGCGGCACCGGGGAGTTCCACGCGCTGCTGCCCGAGGAGTTCGAGGCCTGTGTGGGCGCGGCCGTGGCGACGGCCGACGGCCGGGTGCCGGTGGTCGCGGGCGCCGGCTACGGCACCGCGCTCGCCGTCCGCTACGCGCGTCTCGCCGAGGCCGCCGGCGCCGACGGCCTGCTCGCCATGCCGCCCTACCTGGTGGCCGCCGGCCAGGAGGGCCTGCTGCGGCACTACCGGGAGGTGACCGCGGCGACCGGTCTCCCCGTGATCGTCTACCAGCGCGACAACGCGGTGTTCACCCCGGCCACGGCCGTCGAACTCGCCCGCACCGAGGGCGTCATCGGCTTCAAGGACGGCCTTGGCGACCTGGACCTGATGCAGCGCATCGTCAGCGCCGTCCGCACCGAGGTCCCCGGCGACTTCCTCTACTTCAACGGCCTGCCCACGGCCGAGCAGACCCAGCTCGCCTACCGGGCCATCGGCATCGACCTCTACTCCTCGGCCGTCTTCTGCTTCGTCCCCGAGATCGCCCTCGCCTTCCACACCGCCCTGCGCGAAGAGGACCGGACGACGGTGGCCCGCCTGCTCGACGGCTTCTACCGCCCGTTCGTCGAACTCCGCGCCCAGGGCAGGGGATACGCCGTCTCGCTCGTCAAGGCCGGGGTACGGCTGCGCGGTCTGGACGTCGGCGAGGTCCGGCCACCGCTGCACGAACCGCACGACGATCATGTGAAGCAGCTCGCCCGACTGGTCGAGCGCGGCTACGCACTGCTGGAGGGGAACGCGTGACGGTGTCCGAAGGAGGACGGGTGAAGTCGCCGAACGGGGCGGCGCGGTTGAGGACGTCGGCGTTCGTCTACCCCTGGGACGTCAACGGCGACCCCGGGGCCCCGCACCGCTTCGCCGCGCTCGGTGTGGACCAGGTGACCCTCGCCTCCGCCTACCACTCCACCCGCGCGCTGACCCCGCGCCATCCGCGCCGCCGTATCGTCACCGCCGAGCACGCGGCCGTCTACTACCCGACGGACGACCGCTGGGCGGGCCGCCGGCTCCGCCCGTACCCGGCGGGCGACTGGGCACCCGGCGACGCCTTCGGGGAAGCGGCCGAGGCCCTGCGCGACGCCGGACTCGACGTCCACACCTGGGTGATCCTCGCCCACAACTCCCGCCTGGGCGCCGAGCATCCGGACACCTCGGTCGTCAACGCCTACGGCGACCGCTACCCCTGGGCCCCCTGCATCGCCCAGCCCGCCACCCGGGAGTACCTCACCGACCTCGCCGCCGAGGCCGCGGTCCGGCCCGGCGCGGCAGGCACCGAACTGGAGTCCCTCGGCTGGTACGGCCTGCAGCACCTGCACGCCCACGACAAGACCGCGGGGGTCGGCCTCGGGGACGCCGGCCAGTACCTGATGGCGCTGTGCTTCTGCCCGGCGTGCCGGGCCGGCTACGGCGAACAGGGCCTCGACGCCGACGAGTTGGCGGCAACCGTCCGGGACGCGCTGGAACCGCTGTGGCGGGGCGCGGCGGACGACGCCGGCTGGCCGACGGTCGAGAAGCTGCTGGGCGAACCGGTGGCGGCGGCCACCCGCGCCTGGCGGGACGACAGAGCCCGCACCCTCCAGGAGGCGGCCGTCGCCGCGGTCCGCGCGGCCGCCCCCGAGGGCTTCCAGGTGCTGCTGCACGCCGACCCGGTGACGTATCACTGCGGAGCCAACGCGGGCGTGGACCCCGCCCACGTGCTGTCGGTCGCGGACGGTGTCGTGGTCCCCTGTGCGGGCGGTACGGCCCTGCTGGCGCCCTTCGCCGAGCACGCCCGGCCGGACACGGTCCTCGCCGCCAACTTCACGGTGGTCTCCGGAATGGGCGGCAGCCCCGGCACCCTGGCCGCCGACACGGTGCGGGCCCGCGACCGGGGCGCGACCGAACTGCGGTTGTATCACGCCGGGTTGGCATCGGACGGCGACCTGGCGGCGGTACGGGAGGCGCTGCGCTGAGCCGGCACGCAGGCGGTGCCGAGCAGCGCACCGCCGAGGATTATCAGCAACGGCCGGTGGTCGACGAGTTCGACGAGGGCGGACCCGGTCGCGAGGCCGAGCACGTTCGGTGTGAACATCAACGTGTCGGCGGTCGCGGTCGCCCGCCCCAGCGTGGCGGCCGGGATCTCGCGCTGTACGGCCGTGTGGGCGGCGATCAGCACACAGGGCAGGCCGAGTCCGCCCGCGAGGCCGCACACCAGCAGCACCGGGTCGTACGGCACCGCCCGCCCGGCCGTCGCCAGCCCGGTCAGCGCGATCCCGGCCACCGCGAACCACCGCTCGCCGAGCCGTCGTAGCGCGGGCCCGGAGACCAGCCCGACCGCGACCGAGCCCACCCCCTGAGCGGCGTACAGCACCCCCACATAGGCGGGGGAGTGGCCGAGGGCGTCCACCACGGCGTAGTTCAGGCTGCTCGCGACCGAGACCAGGCCCATCGTGGCACCGCCCGCGCAGACCAGCGGCCGCAGCACCGGGTGCGCCCACAGCAGCCGGATCCCCTCGGCGGTCCGCCGGCGCCGGCTCCCGTCGGGGCGCTCGGGGCGTTGCTCCCGGACCCGCAACAGGGCGCACAGCCCCGCCGCCAGGACGAAGGTCAGGGCGTCCAGCAGGACGACGCCCGGCCCGCCGTACGCCGTGTACAGGGCGGCGCCGGTCAGCGGGGCGACCAGCTTCATGCCCTCGCGGGCGGTCGTCCGCAGCCCGTTGAAGTCGCCGAGCAGGGCGGGGTCGACGGCGGCGACGACCAGGGCGGAGCCGGCCGCGTCCGCGACGACGCCCGCCGCTCCGTAGAGGAGGAGGACGGCGAACAGCAGCGGGACGGAGCCGGGCGAGTGGACCGCGCAGAGGGGCAGCAGGAGGGCGGCGAGCGCGAGGTTCGCGCAGATCACCAGGGGTTTGCGGCGGACGCGGTCGGCGAGGGCGCCGAGGACGGGGCCGAGGAGGGTGGGGGTCCACAGGGCGGCGGTGCACAGGGCGGCGAGGCCGTCGGAGCCGGTGAGGTCCTTGACCCAGACACCGGCCACCAGCCAGAGCGCGGAGGTGCCGAAGCCGGACACCACGACGCCGGTGAGGTAGAGGGCCGCGTCGCGGTCCCGGAGCAGCCGTGTCACGGCCCATGAGCTGGGGGTCGTCATGCCTGCTCATCGTGCGTCTAAGGCGGGCCGCGGGGATCGGGAGGATGCCCTAGGAACAGGAGCCGCAGTCGCCCGTCACCCGCACGATCTTTGACAGAAGCATTGACGGGACACGGTTGCCCTCCCTACCTTCGTCCGCGTCGTACTTCGTACGTCATATATGAGACGCGATATGCGAGATCAGATACGTCAGACCGGGCCGTGACGGCCCGGTACGTGACCCCGAGAGGCGCGCATGACCTCTGTGCCCACGCCGATCCCGTCCCGCACGCAGTACGTGCTGGACGCGATCAAACACCGCATCCTCACCGGGCAGCTGACGCCCGGTCAGGCCCTGGTGGAGACCGAGCTGGCCGCGCAGTTCGGGGTGTCCAAGACGCCGGTGCGGGAGGCGCTCAAGACCCTCGCGGGAACCGGTCTCGTCGTGATGAGCCAGTACAAGGGCGTCACGGTGCGCATGGTGGACGCGGACATGGCGCGCGAGGTCTACGACGTACGGCTGCTCCTCGAACCGGAGGCCCTGAGGCGCGCCGTCCACCGGGGCGCCTCCCTCGACGCCGCTCGCGACGCCCTCACCCGCGCCGCCGACGCCACCGACACCGCCGAACGCTCCCTCGCCAACCGGGACTTCCACCGCGCCCTCTACCTCCCGTGCGGCAACCCGCTGCTCGGCCGGATGCTGGACGAGGTCCGCGACCAGGCCGCCCTCGTCTCCGCGGTCGCCTGGGCCGCCTCCCCCTCCTGGGAGCAGGAGGCCGGTGAGCACCACGAGATCCTGCGGCTGGCGCTGGCGGGCGACGCCGACGGCGCCGCCCGCGCCCTGCACTCCCACATCGCGTCCTTCGTCGACCGAGCGTTCCCCCGGGCAGCCGACCAGGAAGGCCAGGAATGAGCAGCGTGGCGTTCGAGACCCAACGGGCGGCCCTGGCCGACGTCGTGGCCATCCCGGTGACCCCCTTCGCCGAGGACGGCAGCGTCGACCAGGACGCCCACCGGGCCCTGCTGCGCCGGCTCCTCGACGGCGGGATCCGCACCCTCACCCCGAACGGGAACACCGGCGAGTTCTACGCCCTGGCCCCCGAAGAACGGCGGCTCGTCACCGAGCTGACGCTCGACGAGGCCCGGGACCGGGCCGTGGTCCTGGTCGGTGTCGGCCACGACGTCCCCACCGCCGTCGCCTCCGCCCGGCACGCCCGGGAGCACGGCGCGCAGATGGTGATGGTCCACCAGCCCGTCCACCCGTACGTCTCGCAGGCGGGCTGGGTCGACTACCACCGCGCGATCGCTCAGTCCGTGCCCGGCCTCGGTGTCGTGCCCTACGTCCGCAACGCCCAGCTCACCGGCGCCCGGCTCGCCGAACTCGCCGACGCCTGCCCGAACGTGATCGGCGTCAAGTACGCCGTCCCGGACGCCGCGAGGTTCGCCGCCTTCGCCAGGGACGCCGGCCTCGACCGGTTCGTGTGGGTGGCGGGACTCGCGGAGCCGTACGCCCCCTCCTACTTCTCGGCCGGTGCCACCGGGTTCACCTCCGGTCTCGTGAACGTCGCCCCGGCCGTCTCGCTGAACATGATCGAAGCGCTTCGATCCGGCGACTACCCGGCCGCCATGAAGGTCTGGGAGCAGATCCGCCGCTTCGAGGAGCTCCGGGCCGCGCGCGGTTCCGCCGACAACGTCACCGTCGTCAAGGAGGCGCTCGCCTCCCTCGGCCTGTGCCGCCGCGACGTCCGCCCGCCCAGCAGGCACCTGCCCGAGGAAGAACGCGCCGAGGTCGCCGCGATCGCCGCCGGATGGTCCGTATGAAGAAGCCCGAGGAACTCAGAAGCCACCAGTGGTACGGCACCGAAGGCCTCCGTTCCTTCAGTCACCGTGCCCGCACCCGCCAGCTCGGCTACCTCCCCGAGGAGCACCTCGGCAAGCCGGTCATCGCGATCCTCAACACCTGGTCGGACATCAATCCCTGTCATGTGCACCTCCGTGATCGGGCGGGGGCCGTCAAGCGCGGCGTCTGGCAGGCCGGCGGGTTCCCCCTGGAGTTCCCGGTCGCCACCCTCTCCGAGACCTTCCAGAAGCCGACCCCGATGCTCTACCGCAACCTCCTGGCCATGGAGACCGAGGAGCTGCTGCGGTCGTATCCCGTGGACGGCGCCGTCCTCATGGGCGGCTGCGACAAGTCCACCCCGGCCCTCCTCATGGGCGCCGCCTCCGTCGACCTGCCCACCGTCTTCGTGCCCGCCGGGCCCATGCTCCCCGGCCACTGGCGCGGCGAGGTCCTCGGCTCCGGCACCGACATGTGGAAGTACTGGGACGACAGGCGCGCCGGCCTGATCGGCGACTGCGAGATGACCGAGCTGGAGAGCGGACTGGCCCGTTCCCCCGGTCACTGCATGACGATGGGCACGGCCTCCACGCTCACCGCGGCCGCCGAGGCGCTCGGGGTGACCGTGCCGGGGGCGTCCAGCATCCCGGCCGTCGACTCCGGGCACGACCGGATGGCCGCCAGTGCGGGGATGCGGATCGTCGAACTCGTCCACAAGGACCGCAGGCTCTCCCGGCTGCTCACACCGGAGGCCTTCGAGGACGCGGTCACCACCGTGCTGGGCCTCGGCGGCTCCACCAACGCCGTCATCCACCTCATCGCCATGGCCGGCCGGGCCGGGGTGCGGCTCACCCTCGACGACTTCGACCGCATCGCCCGTACGGTGCCCGTCCTCGCCAACGTGCGGCCCGGCGGACAGACGTACCTGATGGAGGACTTCCACTTCGCGGGCGGCCTGCCCGGCTTCCTGTCCCGCATCCCCGACCTGCTCCACCTCGACCGGCCGACGGTGTCGTACGACACCTACCGCGAGCAGCTCGCCGGCGCCCAGGTGCACGACGACGACGTCATCCGGCCCCGGGACAACCCGGTGGCCGCCGAGGGCGGGGTCGCGGTGCTGCGCGGCAACCTGTGCCCGGACGGCGCGGTCATCAAGCACATCGCCGCCGAACGGCACCTGCTCAAGCACACCGGGACGGCCGTCGTCTTCGACGACTACCGGACCATGCAGCGCACCATCGACGACCCGGACCTCGGTATCACCGCCGACAGCGTGCTCGTCCTGCGCAACTCGGGGCCCAAGGGCGGTCCCGGCATGCCCGAGTACGGCATGCTGCCCATCCCCGGCCACCTCCTCAAGCAGGGCGTGCGGGACATGGTCCGGATCTCCGACGCCCGGATGAGCGGCACCAGTTACGGCGCCTGCGTGCTGCACGTCGCGCCCGAGTCGTACGTCGGCGGCCCCCTCGCGCTCGTGCGCAGCGGGGACACCATCACCCTCGACGTCGAGGCGCGCACCCTCCACCTCCACGTGGACGACGAGGAGCTGGCCGGGCGCCGGGCCGAGTGGACGCCGCCGCCCGTGCGCCACGGGCGCGGGTACGGGGCGCTCTACGACCAGCAGATCACCCAGGCCGACACCGGCTGCGACTTCGCGTTCCTGGCCCGGCCAGGAGAAGTCCCGGACCCGTACGCGGGTTAGCGCCCCCTCCGCCCCGATCGTCGAAGCGCTTCACCCACCAGCGTCGAGCAAGCGCTTCCTGCACCCGCTGTAACCGATGCGAACGGAGAACAGTCGTGGCCCAAGCCGCAGCCGTGGCGAACCCGCCCGCGCCACCCCGGCGGCGCCGTGCCTCCGCGACGCCGCGCAGGCTCCCGTACCTGCTGATCGCCCCGGCGGCCCTGCTGATGCTGGGCTTCATCGCCTACCCGGTGCTCAGCGTCTTCTACTACAGCCTCCAGAACTACAACCCGACCAAGCCCTGGCGGAACGGCTTCGCGGGCTTCGGCAACTTCACGCAGGCCTTCGCCCACGACCCGCAGTTCTGGGACACGCTGACCTTCAGCGCCCAGTGGGTCGTGGTGGAGGTCGGGCTGCAACTGCTGTTCGGGCTGGCCCTCGCGCTGATCGTCAACCAGACCTTCGTGGGCCGGGCGCTGGGCCGGGCGCTGGTCTTCTCGCCCTGGGCCGTCTCCGGCGTGCTGACCTCCGCGATCTGGGTGCTGCTCTACAACTCCCAGACGGGCATCACGCGTTACCTTGCCGACGCGGGCATCGGATCGTACGGCACCAGCTGGCTGTCGGACACGTCGACCGTCTTCCCGGCGGCCGTGGTCGCCGACCTCTGGCGCGGCGTCCCCTTCTTCGCGATCCTCATCCTCGCCGACCTCCAGTCCGTGTCGAAGGACCTGTACGAGGCCGCCGAGGTCGACGGGGCGAGCACGCTCAAGCAGTTCTGGCACATCACGCTGCCGCACCTCAAGGACGCCATCGTCCTGTCCACGCTGCTGCGCGCGGTGTGGGAGTTCAACAACGTGGACCTGCTCTACACCCTGACGGGCGGCGGCCCGGCGGGCGAGACGACGACCCTTCCGCTGTACATCGCCAACACCAGCGTCGACGCCCACAACTTCGGCTACGCCTCGGCGCTGACCACGGTGGCGTTCGTGATCCTGCTCTTCTGCTCGGTCGTCTACCTGCGGCTCAGCAAGTTCGGAGGCGAGACGAAGTGATCACCGAGATCGCACCGGCCGCACCGCCCGTGGTGACCGAACCCGCTCGCCCCGGGAAGCGGCGCCGCGCCTGGGACGAGGTCCCGCGCTGGCAGATCTACCTCCCCCTCGGGGTCTACCTCCTCTTCACCCTGGTCCCGTTCTACTGGATCCTGCTCTTCGCCGTCCGCCCCGCCGGATCCACCTCGCTGGTCCCCTGGCCGGTCACCTTCGACCACTTCCGGAAGGTGTGGACCGAGCGCAGCTTCGGCACCTACTTCACCAACAGCGTCTACGTCGGCATCGCGACCCTGGTGCTGACCACGCTCGTGGCGCTGGCCGGCGGCTACGCCCTGGCCCGCTTCGACTTCCGGCTCAAGCGCGGCTTCATGCTCGCCCTGCTCTGCTCCCAGTTCGTGCCGGGCGCGCTGCTCCTGGTGCCGCTCTTCCAGATCTTCGCCAACCTGCGGATGATCAACTCGCTCGGCAGTGTCGTCCTCGCGGAGACCGTCTTCCAGCTCCCGCTGTCGATGATCCTGATCAGCGGCTTCATCAGGAACGTGCCGTACTCCCTGGAGGAGGCCGCCTGGGTCGACGGCTGCAACCGGCTCACCGCCTTCCGCATCGTCGTCCTGCCGCTGCTGCGACCCGGGCTGGTCGCGGTCGGCTCGTTCGCCTTCGTGCACGCCTGGAACCACTTCCTGTTCGCCCTGATGTTCCTCTCCGACCAGAGCAAGCAGACCATCCCGGTCGGCCTGAACACCCTGATGAGCGCGGACAGCGTGGACCTGGGTGCGCTGGCGGCGGGTGGGATCATCGCGGCCGTACCGGTCGTGATCGTGTTCGCCTTCATCCAGAAGTGGCTGATCACCGGCTTCAGCGCCGGGGCGGTGAAGGGATGAGACGCCTTTCGGACCGCTCGGGACAAACGCTTACCCTGCTCGCGAAGATCGGCAACGCAGGGAGGACCACATGACCATCGACATCGTCCTGGCAGGCGCGCGCGGCCACGGCCGCTGGCACCTGGAGAACATCCGCCGGCTCCAGGAGCAGGGTCTCGTACGGCTCGCCGGCATCTGCGAGCTGACCCCGCTGGGCGCCGACGAGCTGCCGGAGGGACTCGGGCAGCCGGTCCAGTCCGGTGACTTCGGCGCGCTGCTGGATGCGACCGGCGCCCGCGTCGCCGTGATCTGCACCCCCATCCCCACCCACACCGACCTGGCCCTGACCGCGGCCGAGCGGGGCGTGCACGTGCTCCTGGAGAAGCCGCCCGCACCGTCGTACGCCGAGTTCCGGCGGATGGCCGACGGCATCGCCAAGGCGGGCGTGGCCTGCCAGATCGGCTTCCAGTCGCTGGGCTCGGGCGCCGTGCCCGCGATCCGCGGGCTGATCGAGCAGGGCGCGATCGGCACGGTGACGGGGGTGGGCGGGGCGGGCGCCTGGGCCCGGCCCGAGTCCTACTACCGGCGTGCGGCCTGGTCCGGCAAGCGGCGGCTGAACGGCGTGGACGTGGTCGACGGGGTCCTCACCAACCCCCTCGCGCACGCAGTCGCCACCGGACTCGCGCTGCTCGGCACCACCCGCGCCGAGGACGTCACCGGCATCGAGACCGAACTGCTGCGCGCCAACGACATCGAGTCCGACGACACCTCCTGCGTGCGCGTCTCCACCCCGCGCGGCCCGGTCACCGTCGCCGCGACGCTCTGCGCCGAGGAGCCCGGGGACCCGTACGTCCTGGTCCACGGTGACCGCGGCCGGATCACCTTCTGGTACAAGCTGGACCGGGTGCTCGTACAGCGGGCGGGCCACGGTCCGGAGGAGATCGAGTACGGCACCACGGACCTGCTGGAGAACCTCGTCGACCACCTCACCACGGACGCCGATCTACTGGTCGAGCCGGACGCGACGGGCGCCTTCATGAAGGTCGTGGAAGCGATCCGGCTGGCCGACGACCCGGCCGCGCTGCCCGCCGACGCCTGGCGCCACCTCCCCGACGAGGACCGCCGGGTGGTGACCGGCATCGACCGACTGGTCGCGGCCAGCGCCGACACCCTCGCCCTCTACTCCGAGCTGAGCGCCCCCTGGGCCCCGCAGACAGAGGTGAGCACATGACGGACGCCGCCCTGCCGTTGAAGGCCGCCGGCCGCCGGGCCGGCTGCCACGTCAGCCACCCCGGACTCCCGGCCCGACCCGCTCCCCGCCCCTACCTGCACCCCGTCACCACCCCGGCCGCCGCCTCGGCCGGCGACGACGACTCCGCCGCCCGGCTGCGGACCGGGATCGGCGCGGTGGCGCGCCGCCGGTTCCCCTGCGACGTGAGGGCGGCCTTCGTGCCCGCGGCCACCTCGCAGTTCCGGATCAGCGCCCAGTAACCGTCGTCCCTGGTGGGAGCCGCAATGACGCACCGTCGTAGCAAGCGCTTGCCGAATCGGGGCACCGCCCCCACCGGCGTGTATCTCCACTGGATCCCGAAGAAGAGACCCGAGGAAGAGAGCCGACCGATGAAGAGCAGCATCCGCAGAAGCAGGCGTGCGGCCGTGGCCGTCGCCCTGGGCTCCGTGCTCGCGCTGACCGCCACCGCCTGCGGCGACGACGGCAGCGGCAGCGCGGGGGACAAGGGCACCGAGGGCTCCGGCAAGGGCACGATCACCTTCTGGGACAACAACGGCGGTGTCCGCACCGACGTCTGGAAGCAGATCATCGCCGACTTCGAGAAGCAGAACCCCGACATCAAGGTGAAGTACGTCGGCATCCCCGCCGCGAGCGCCCAGTCCAAGTACGACACGGCCATCCAGGGCGGCGGTCTGCCCGACGTCGGCGGCGTCGGTACCGCGATGCTCGCCGAGGTCGCGGTGCAGGGCGCGCTGGAGCCGCTGGACAGCCGGCTGGCGAAGAGCTCGCTCAACGGCAAGCTGAACCAGAAGCTGCTGGACAACAGCCGGGCCGCGGGCGGCGGCGACCAGCTCTTCCAGATCCCGACCTCGTCCAACAACGGTGTGCTGTGGTACCGGACCGACCTGTTCAAGAAGGCCGGCCTGGACGCGCCGACGACGTGGACGAAGTTCTACCAGGCCGCCGACAAGCTCACCGACAAGGGCAAGAACGCGTTCGGGTTCACCATCCGCGGCGGTGAGGGGTCGATCGCGCCGGCGCTCGACGCCGCGTACGGCCAGAGCGGGATCACCTCGTTCTGGAACGGCGACAGGACCACGGTCGACGACCCGAGGAACGTGGCCGCGCTGGAGAAGTACGTCGCGCTGTACAAGAAGGACACGCCGTCCGCCGACGTCAACAACGACTTCACCAAGATGGTCGCGCAGTGGGACAGCGGCACGATCGGGATGCTGAGCCACAACCTCGGGTCGTACCAGGACCATCTGAAGGCGCTGGGAGCGGACAGGTTCCGGGGGCTGCCGAATCCGACCCAGGACGACGGTACGCGGGTACAGATCTCCAACCCGGTCGACGGGCTGAGTGTCTTCAAGTCCAGCAAGAACAAGGCGGCCGCCTGGAAGTTCGTCGAGTTCGCCCTGTCGCACGAGGAGAACTCGAAGTTCAACGAGTCGGCGGGGCAGATCCCGGCGAACACGGAGGCGGCGTCCGACGCGTGGATCCAGAAGGCCGAGCCCACCAAGCTGGCGGCCGAGGCGCTGAACGGTGCCGGTACGAAGATCGTGCAGCTGCCTTACTACCTGCCGGACTGGAACACCATCTCCAAGGCCGACAACGAGCCGAACTTCCAGAAGGTGCTGCTTGGGAAGATGACGGCGAAGGAGTTCCTGGACACGCTGGCCGATCAGCTCGACAAGGCGCAGGCGGACTGGAAGAAGAACCACTGATTCGGGCGGTTGCGGTTGTGGGGGACTGCGAGTCCGTAGTGGCTGGTCGCGCAGTTCCTCCCCCAGCCTTCGGCCGGGGTACCCCCAGCGCCCCTTGGTAGGACACCCCGATCCCTGTTTGAAAGGCGACCCACGTGTCCCTCACGCGCAGACAGGTGACATCCGCGGCTCTCGCGGCCGTTCCGCTCGTCGGCCGCGGCCCTGAGAGAAGTCACCGCACCCTCTACATCGCCGGTGATTCCACCGCCGCCCGGAAGACCGCCGACGAGGCTCCCGAGACCGGGTGGGGCATGGCGCTGCCCTTCTTTCTCCGGAAAGAGGTCGCCGTCTCCGACCAAGCGGTGAACGGAAGGAGTTCGAAGAGCTTCGTCGACGAGGGGCGGCTGGACGCGATCCTCGCCACCGTCCGGCCGCACGATCTGCTGCTCGTCCAGTTCGCGCACAACGACGAGAAGAGCGCCGATCCCACCCGGTACACCGAGCCGTGGACGACGTACCAGGAGTACCTGCTGAAGTACGTCGAGGGCGCGCGGGCGCGCGGTGCCCGGCCCGTGCTCGCCACCCCGGTCGAGCGCAGGAGGTTCGACGCCGACGGCAACGCCGTGCCGACCCACGGCGACTATCCGGCGGCGATGCGTGCGCTGGCCGCGCGGGAGCAGGTGGCGCTGCTCGACATCGAGGCGCTGTCGCTGGCCCTGTGGCAGTCGCTGGGCGTCGAGGCGACCAAGACGTACTTCAACTGGACCGGCACCGAGCAGGACAACACGCACTTCAACCCGCCGGGGGCCATCGCGGTGGCCCGGCTCGTGGCGCAGGAGCTGCTGCGCACCCGGGTGCTGGCCCGGCACGACGTCGTCCGGCTGCACGAGTCCATCCCGACTTCCTGGATCACCTGGCCATCCGCATAGCCGAGGAGAACCGCACAGTGCGTACACATATATGTCATGGACGCGTCATAGGTATGCTGGCCGGCTGCACGGCTCTCGTGCTGGCCGCGACCGGGACCGCGCAGGCCGCCGCCCCGCACCGGACCGCGCTCGACCGGCAGGTGCTGGCCGCGCACGACGGCTGGGGCTCGGCCACGACCGGGACCAGCGGCGGCTCCGCCGCCGACCCCGCGCACGTCTACACCGTCACCACCTGGGACCAGTTCAAGGCCGCCCTCGCCGACGGCGGCAGCGCACCGAAGATCGTCCGCGTGGTGGGGACGATCGACGCCGACGGGCCGAGCTGTGACTCGTTCGCCGTGCCCGGCTACGACTTCGCCGCCTACCTCGCCGCGTACTCGCCGCAAGTCTGGGGGCGCTCCACCAACCTGGACAACGAGCCCGACGACAGTCCCGAGGGGCTGCGGCGCGCCTCGCAGGCCCAGCAGGACGCCTACGTCAAGGCCTACGTCCCGGCCAACACCACCATCGTCGGCGTCGGCAAGGACGCCGGCTTCAAGGGCGCCAGCCTGCAGATCAAGGCCGTCGACAACGTCATCGTCCGCAACCTGAGCTTCGAGAGCCCCCTTGACTGCTTCCCGCAGTGGGACCCGACCGACACCGCCGACGGCAACTGGAACTCCGAGTACGACAGCGCGGTGATCTACGGGTCGACCCACGTCTGGATGGACCACGACACCTTCACCGACGGCGACCACCCGGACAGCACCCTGCCCTCCTACTTCGGGCGGATCTACGAACAGCACGACGGTGAGCTGGACATCGTCAAGGGCGCCGACTACGTCACCGCCTCCTGGAACGTCTTCGAGGACCACGACAAGACGATCCTGATCGGCAACAGCGACAGCGCCTCCACCGCCGCCGTCGACCGGGGGCACCTCAGGGTCACCTTCCACCACAACCTGTTCTCCAACCTGGTGGAGCGGGCACCCCGGGTGCGGTTCGGGCAGGTCGACTCCTACAACAACCACTTCGTCGCCGAGAACGGCTACGGCTACAGCTACGGCATCGGCATGGAGTCCCAGCTCGTCGCCGAGCACAACGCGTTCACCCTGCCGGACGGCGTCGGCGCCGGAACGATCCTGAAGAAGTGGAAGGAGGCGCCGCTCACCGCGGACGACAACTACGTCAACGGCGAGCCGACGGACCTCATCGCCGTCCACAACGCCCAGGTCCCCGGCGAGATCCTGCGGTCCGGGGCCGGCTGGACCCCCACCCTGCGCACCGGGATCGACCCCGCGCGGGCCGTGCCGCGCATCGTCGACTGCGGCGCGGGCGCCGGCCGGCTGCGCTGACCCGGCCGCCCCGGGGCCGGGGCACCAGCGCCCCGGCCCCCTCCGGCCCCTGCCACCGCGAAGGACGTACCGCCGGCCCCCTCCGCGTCCCCCTCCGTCGCCAAGGAGCACCCGCATGTCCTCGCCCCTCCTCCCCCTGTCCAGACGGGGTTTCCTGCTCGCGGCCGCCGGGACGGGCGCCGCGCTCGGTCTGGCCGCCCTGCCCGCGCACGCCGCCGGCCGTCCCTTCGGGCGGTACGGGTCGCCCGAGCGCCGCCGCACCCCGGGGACCCTGTACGTCGACCCGCACGGGCGCGGCGACTTCACCACCGTCCAGGCCGCCGTGACCGCCGCCACCGGCAGCGGCCGGACCCTGGTCCTCGCCCCGGGCGTCTACCGGGAGACGGTGTCCCTCGACACCACCCGCACCGAGGCCACCTGGATCGGCGCCGCCGAGGACCCCCGTGCCGTGGTGATCGTCTTCGACCACGCCAACGGCACCTCCAAGCCCGGCGGCGGCACCTACGGCACCTCCGGATCCGCCACCACGACCGTGCAGGCCGACGGGTTCACCGCCCGCTGGATCACCTTCGCCAACGACTGGCTGCGCGCCGACCACCCGGACATCACCGGCACCCAGGCGGTCGCCGTCAAGGTGCAGGGCGACCGGAGCGCCTTCACCGACTGCCGGTTCCTCGGCCATCAGGACACCCTGTACGCCGATTCGACGGCGCTCGGCACCTTCGCCCGCCAGTACTTCGCGCGCTGCTACGTCGAGGGCGACGTCGACTTCGTCTTCGGGCGGGCGACCGCGGTGTACGAGCACTGCCACTTCCGCACCCTGGACCGCACCGACCTGGCCGCCCCGCCGTACGGCTTCGTCTTCGCGCCCTCCACGGCCGTCGCCAACCCGCGCGGCTACCTGGTGACCAGGAGCCGGGTGAGCAGTGCGGCGCCGGACGCCTCCTACAAGCTGGCCCGCCCGTGGGTGCCGGGTTCCGACACCACCGCCCGTCCGATGCTCACCGTCCGTGAGACCTGGCTCGGCCCCGGCATCGACGCCGCGGCTCCCTACACCAACATGTCGGACACCTATCCGTGGCAGAACCAGCGGTTCGCCGAGTACCGCGACACCGGGCCGGGCTCCGTGATCTCCGTCCCCGGGAACCGGCCCCAGCTCACCGCCGCGGAAGCCGGGGCGGCGACGCGCGAGGCGTATCTCGGCGACTGGAAGCCCTGGAAGGAGGACTGCTGACATGCGCCGGCGCACCCTCCTGGCGGGCGTCACCGGCGGCCTGCTCACCGCCGCCGCCCGGCCCGCGCTCGCGTCCTGCCAGCGGGTCCTGCACGTCCGCCCCGGGGAGTCGGTCCAGGCGGCCGTCGAGAGGGTGGACGGACCCGGCTGGACGATCGTCGTGCACCCGGGGACGTACCGCGAGGTCGTCGACGTGCCGCCGGAGGCCGCGGAGTTGACGCTCCGCGGGGCCCTTCGTGATCCGCGCGCCGCCGTCATCGTCTTCGACCACGCCAACGGGACGCGGAAGCCGGACGGGAGCACCTACGGCACCGCGGGCTCGGCCACCTTCACCTCGGCCGCCCCCGGGCTGACCGTCCGGGACCTGACCGTGGCCAACGACTGGCTGCGCGCCGACCACCCCGAGATCACCGGCACCCAGGCGGTGGCCGCGTACACGTACGGCGACCGCACCCTCTTCGAGAACGTCCGGCTGCTGGCCCACCAGGACACCCTGTTCGTCGACACGACCGGGCCGGCCGCCTTCGACCGGCAGTGCTTCCGGCGCTGCTACGTCGAGGGCGACGTCGACTTCGTCTTCGGGCGGGCGACCGCCGTGTTCGACCGCTGCCACTTCCACACCCTGCCGCGGGACGTCGGCTTCACCCCCAAGGGCATGGTCTTCGCCCCCTCCACCGCCCGCGCCAACCCGCACGGCATCCTCGCCGTCCGCTCCCGGTTCACCTCCGGCGCGGAGGACGGGGCGTACAAGCTGGCGCGGCCGTGGGTCCCGTCGTACGAGACCACCGCCTGGCCCTCACTGGTCGTGCGGGACAGTCTCATCGGCCCCGGGATCGACCCCGTCGCCCCCTACACGAACATGCGGGACGCCTATCCCTGGCAGTCCATGCGGTTCGCGGAGTACCGCAACTCCGGGCCGGGCGCGGTGATCAGCGTCCCCGACAACCGGCCCCAGCTCACCGCCGCCGAGGCCGCGTCGCACACCCCCGCGAGCTGGCTCGGCGACTGGACGCCCTGACAGACCTCCTCCTCCTGATCGACGAAAGGACCCGCACGTCATGCGTCGACTCAGCACCCTCACCGCACTCGCCGTGACCACGGCGTCGCTCGGACTCGCCGTGACCGCCACCCCGGCGCACGCGGCGACCGTCGTGGTCGGCAACTCCACCGACCTGTCCAACGCCATCAAGAACGCCACCGCCGGCACCGTCATCCAGGTCCGCGGCGGCACCTACCGCCCCACGGCCACCCTCCAGTCCACGGTCGACGGCACGTCCTCGGCGCCCATCACGCTCACCGCGTACGGCTCGGAGACGGTGAAGATCGACGGCTCGTCGCTGCCCGCCGGCTCCTGGATCTTCAAGCTGACCGCGGACTACTGGAACGTCTCCGACATCACCTTCCAGAACTCCCCGGACAGCGCGGTCGTCTGCCAGTCCTGCACCGGCACCGTCTGGTCGAACATCAAAACCATCAACGGCGGCGACTCCGGCTTCACGCTCACCGGCGACGGGACCGTGAACAACACCGTCAAGAACCTGGACAGCTACGGCAACTACGACGCCGCCGAGCACGGCCAGAACGCCGACGGCGTCGCCATCAAGTTCGGCTCCGGCACCGGCAACCTCGTCACCGGCGCCCGGCTGTACAACAACTCGGACGACGGGATCGACCTCTGGTCCTTCTCCTCGCCGGTCACCATCGAGCACACCTGGTCCTTCGGCAACGGCGTCAACCGCTGGGGCGACTCCGCCTTCGAGGGCAACGGCAACGGCTTCAAGCTGGGCGGCAACGGCGTCACCGTCGCGCACGTCGTCAACAACTCGGCCGCCTGGGGCAACGCGGGCAACGGGTTCACCGAGAACTCCAACACCGGTGCGATCACCGTCAACCGCACCACCGCCTACGCCAACTCCAAGGGGGGCTACTACTTCGCCACCAGCGCGGCCCGCCTCGGCAAGAACCTCGCGGTGAGCAACGGCGGCGGCTCCGTCACCAAGGGCTCCGCGGTGGTCTCCGCGGGCAACAACTGGGACAGCGGCGTCAGCACCCCCGCCTTCAGGTCGACGGACGCCTCGACGGCGTACAACGCCCGCCGGTCGGACGGCTCGCTGCCCGCGACGACCTTCCTGACCACCGGCAGCACGACCATCGGCGCGACGATGGACTGAGCCGTCCAGGGCGCTTGACCCGGTTTTTGCCCGCCGATGAGGTATCGATCGGGCAACGGGTCTCGCGCCCACCCGGATGACGCGCGTAGAACTCCTGTCATGAATAAGTCACTTCGGATCGCGGCGGTCGTCGCCTCCTGTGCCGTCGCCGGAGGTGCCCTCTACGGCGCCGGTGCCGCCACCGCCGGCCAGTCGACGGCGAACTCCACCCACGAGCCCTACAACATCGGGCTCCTGGTGAAGGACATCGACACGTACTACGGCACCACCGCCGACGCGAACGGCGTGTACCAGGCGTCCCCGGACAGCCCGTACGCCAAGGACCTGGCGCGCGTCGACGCGGCCGTCGAGCGCCAGATCGACAAGGCGGCGCGCAGGGCGCACCGCCACGGTGAGAAGCCCGCGGTGGTCTTCGACATCGACGACACGCTGCTGCTCAGCCTCGACTACGAGAAGCGCTACAACTACACCTACAACGGCACCACCTGGGCCGACTACGTCAACAAGGCCGACCGGCCCGGCGTCTTCGGCAGTGCCGAACTGGTCCGGTACGCGCAGAGCAAGGGCGTCGAGGTCTTCTACAACTCCGGTCTCAGCGAGGCACAGCGCACCGCTGCCGTCGCGAACCTGAAGAAGATCGGCGCCGACGTCAACCTCGACGCTGCCCACATGTTCCTCAAGGACAAGGCCGCCCCGCCGTCCTACCTGAGCGCCTGCGCCACCCCGGGCACCTGGAACTGCACCACGGTGCAGTACAAGTCGGGCACCCGCAAGCACATCGAGGAGGACCTCGGGTACGACATCGTCGCCAACCTCGGCGACCAGTACTCGGACCTGGACGGCGGTTACGCGGACCGCACGTACAAGCTGCCGAACCCGACGTACTTCGTGTCGTAAACGGGATCCTCGGATGCGAGGCGGAAACGGGCCGGGGCGGTCCCGCCGGCCCGTTCCGCCCCGGTCACCGCTACGAGCCGCCCCCGGTGCCGGTGCGGGCCGCGAAGTCGCCGGTCACCGCGTACTGCTTGCCGGCCGTGTCGCCGCCGGTGATCGTGTACGTGTCGCCCCCGGTGTCGCGGCCGCCCTGCCGGTGGTTGTACTGGCCCGCGAACACCCATGTGCCGACGGCGACCTCGCGGCCCGGCTTCAGCGTCCACGTGTAGACGAGGAAGCCGTCCTGCTCGGCCGCCGTCTGGGTGAAGTCGGCCTCCGGCAGCGAGCGCCATGCTCCGGTGTTCGCCACCCCACCGGTCTGGGCCACCTTCAACCGCACCGTCAGGGACGTCAGCCGGCCGGTGGTCTTCAGGGTCACGTCGGACTGCGCCCAGAATTCGTTGCTGTGCGCGTCCACCGAGCCGTCCGACGACAGCGGGCCGTCCCGCTCGCCCGTCGCGACGGGCGAGCCGGGGGAGGCCTTCGGGGAGGAGGACGGCGTCGAGCTCGGCCCCAAGGAGGCGGACGCCGAGGGCGGGGCGGGCGCCGGCGGGGCCGCCGAGTGGGAGGGCGGTCGGCTGGACGCGTCCGCGGAGGCGGAGGGCGTGGGGGAGACCGCGACCGTCTTCTCGGTGGGGGCGGACTTCACGGCCGAGGCGACCGCGTAGCCGCCGACGCCGAGGACCGCGGCGACCGCGGCCGTGGCGCTCACCACCCGGATCCAGCCGACCAGCGGTGGCAGGGCGGCGCGATGGCCGGGGCGGCTCTGCTGGACCATGCCCCGCTCGATCCGGGCCAGGATGCGGGCACGGTCGGGTTCGTGCGCCTCGGCCGCCTCGTGCAGCCGGGCGCGCAGCTCGTCGTGCACGTCCTGCTGCCTCATCGGTTCCTTCCTCCGCTCTGGCCGACGCGCGGTGCCATCGCCGTGTGCACCCGCTGCGGACCACCCTGCTCGCCGAGCAGCTTCCGCAGTTCGGCCATGCCCTTGGACGTCTGGCTCTTCACCGTACCCACCGAGATCCCGAGGGCAAGCGCGGTGTCCTTTTCCGACAGGTCGAACGCGTGCCGGAGGACCACGCACGCCCGTTTGCGAAAGGGCAGGCGGCGCAACGCGCCCTGGACGTCCAGCACTCCGGCGACGTCCGGGTTCTCGGCCCGTTCCTCGCGGCGCGACCAGAACAGGGCGACCCGGCGCCGCTCGCGCACGGTGCTGCGGACACGGGTGCGGGCCAGATTGGCGACGACACCCCGGGCATAGGCCACCGGGTGGTCGGCCGCGCGCACCCGGTCCCAGCGGTGCCACAGCGCCAGCAGCGCGTCGGCCGCGAGGTCGTCGGCGGCGTCGGCCTCGCCGGTCAGCAGATGGGCCAGCCGGGAGAGTTCGGCGTGGTGGCTCTCGAAGAAGGCGTGGAACTCCACGGAGGCGGCGTCATTGACGACTGTGCCCACGTGTGACCTCCGAAGGAACGTTCCGGCGAGGAACGGAGCGTAGCAGTGATCATTCGGTGTGCCCGGTACGGGGGTTCGGTGTACGCGCGTCCGATTCCGTAACACGAGGAAAACCTGAAACGCGTTCGACACGGGAACAATCCAGCCAGCATCCGCACACCGACGCTCAGGAGTACGACCATGTCCGAGACGCAGAAGGTGGACCGGCCGAGAGACGCCGCGCCACCTGCCGGGAACGGCGTCGACCGGTTCTTCAGGATCTCCGAACGGGGGTCCAGCTTCGGCCGGGAGATACGCGGCGGCTTCGCCACGTTCTTCACGATGGCCTACATCCTTGTCCTGAACCCCATCATCCTCGGCAGCGCCAAGGACAAGTTCGGCCACACCCTCGACACCGGTCAACTCGTCACCGCGACCGCACTGGTGGCCTGCGTGATGACGATCATCATGGGCGTCGGCGGCAACCTCCCGCTCGCCATCGCGGCCGGGCTCGGCCTCAACGCCGTGGTGGCCTTCCAGCTGGCGCCCCTGATGAGCTGGTCCGACGCGATGGGCCTGGTCGTCCTCGAAGGACTGCTGATCTGCGTGCTCGTGGTGACCGGGCTGCGCGAGGCGATCATGAACGCCATCCCGCAGCAGATGAAACAGGCGATCGGCGTCGGCATCGGCCTGTTCATCGCGTTCATCGGCTTCGTCGACGCGGGCTTCGTCAGCCGGATCCCGGACGCCGCGGACACCACCGTGCCGGTACAGCTGGGTGCCGTGGGCCGGCTCACGGGATGGCCCGTCCTCGTCTTCTGCGTCGGCGTACTCCTGACCATCGCGCTGGTCGCCCGCAAGGTGAAGGGCGCGATCCTGATCAGCATCGTCACCATGACCGTCGTGGCGATCGTCATCAACTCGGTCGCCGACATCAAGAGCTGGGGTCTGACCACGCCGAAGGTCCCGGACAAGATCGTGGACGCCCCCGACTTCGGGCTCATCGGTCACTTCAGCCTGTTCGGCGGCTTCGCCAAGGCCGGTGTGCTCACCGCCGTACTGCTGGTCTTCACCCTGATCCTGTCCGACTTCTTCGACGCCATGGGCACGATCGTCGGCATCAGCGCGGAGGCAGGGCTGCTGGACGACAAGGGGCAGGTGCCCGGCATCGGGCGGGTGCTGTTCATCGACGGGGCGGCGGCGGTGGCCGGCGGTCTCGGGTCGGCCTCCTCCAACACGGCGTACATCGAGTCGGCGGCCGGGGTGGGGGAGGGCGCCCGCACCGGGTTCGCCAACCTCGTCACCGGCGGGCTGTTCGGACTCGCCCTCTTCCTCACCCCGTTGCTGACCATCGTGCCGCTCCAGGCGGCGGCGCCCGCGCTGATCGCCGTGGGCTTCCTGATGATGACCCACGTCAAGCACATCGACTGGGACAAGTACGAGATCGCGATCCCGGCGTTCCTGACGATCGCCGCGATGCCGTTCACCTATTCGATCACGGACGGCATCGGGGCCGGGTTCCTGGCGTACGTGGTGATCAAGGCGGTGCTGGGGAAGGCGAAGGAGGTCAGCTGGCTGCTGTGGGTGGTGTCGGCGCTGTTCCTGGTGTACTTCGCCATTGATCCGGTGGAGCAGGTGCTGGGGGTGAAGTAGCGGGTGGGGCGCGGGTCCGCTGTCGGCCGCGGGTTCGTCGTGGCTGGTCGCGCAGTTCCCCGCGCCCCTGCGGGGCGCTCCAGCTCGGGCCGTTACCTCAGGGCTGCCTGCATCATCGCCCTGGCCACCGGCGCCGCCAGGCCGTTGCCGCTGACCTCGGACCGGGCCGCGTCGGACTGTTCGACCATCACCGCCACCGCGACCTCCTTGCCGGTGCTGTTCGACTTGCCGTACGACGTGAACCAGGCGTACGGCGTCTTGCTGTTGTTCTCACCGTGCTGGGCGGTGCCCGTCTTGCCGCCCACCGTGACCCCGGCGATCCGCGCGTTCGTGCCCGTGCCCTGCTCGATGACCGTCTGCATCGCGGACTGGAGCTGCTCCGCCGTCGACGAGCTGACGATCTCCTTGGTGCTCGTGTCGTCGTCGTAGTTCTTGAGCACGTCGCCGCCGCTGTCGGTGATCTGGGAGACCATGTGCGGGGAGACCAGCTTGCCGCCGTTGGCGATGGCGGCCGAGACCATGGCCATCTGGAGCGGGGTCGCGGTGACGTCGAACTGGCCGATGCCGGAGAGACCGGTCTGGGCCTTGTCCATGTCCTTGGGGTAGACGCTGGCGTAGGGCCGCACGGGGATGTCCAGCTTGCTGTCGTCGAAGCCGAACTTCTCGGCCATCGCCCGCACCTTGTCCTGGCCGAGGTCGACGGCCATCTTGCCGAAGACGTTGTTGCAGGAGTACTGGAGGGCCACCCGGATCGGCGCGTTCGCGCAGGGCGCGGTGCTGCTCTCGTTCTTCAGCGGGGTCGTGGTGCCCGGCAGGGTGTACGGGACGGGACTGACCGTCTTGACGTCGACGTTCTTGTAGAGGCCGTCCTCCAGGGCGGCCGCCGCGACCACCAGCTTGAACGTCGAGCCCGGCGGCAGCGGCTGGCGCAGCGCCCGGTTGGTGAGCGGTTTGTCCGCGTCGGCGTTCAGCGACTTCCAGGCCGTGCCGGCGGTGTTCGCGTCGGTGAGCGTGTCGGGGTCGTACGACGGGGTGGACACGACCGCCAGGATCCTGCCGGTCTTCGGGTCGATCGCGACCGCCCCGCCCTTCTTGTCGCCGAGCGCCTTGTAGGCCGCCTTCTGGACGTCCGGGTCGATCGTGGTGATCACGTTGCCCGGGTCGGCGCGCTGTCCGGTGAGCGTGTCCATCACCGTCTTCAGCCGGTTGTCGGTGCCGTTGAGCAGGTCCTGGTAGATGCCCTCCAACTGGGTCGGGGCATAGGCCTGCGAGGAGTAGCCCGTCACCGCCGCGTACAGCTTGCCGGCCGTGTAGGTGCGCTTGTACTTGAGGTCGCTGCCCGACGTCCGTGCCGAGCCGGTGATCGCGTCACCGGCCACGATGATGTTCCCGAGCGGCTGCGAATACGTCTGGATCGCGTTCCGCCGGTTGTACTTGTCGTCCGCGAGGGCCTGACCGTCGTAGAACTGCACCCATGTCGCCCTGCCCAGCAGGGCGAGCACGAGCAGCAGTGTGAAGACGGACGCCCGCCTGATCGTCTTGTTCATCCCGCTCAGACAGACGAGCGAATGCGGGGGGTGCGTTCCCGTCGCCGTGGAATTCTCATCGTCCGCTCATGCGGACGCCGGTCAGAGCCGTCGCGTCGCCAGGGTCAGCCGGTCCCGGGCGTCGAAGAGGGCGTCCTTGATCATCTGCTCGTGGGCGGGGGTCAGCCGGGCCACCGGGACCGAGCAGCTGATCGCGTCGCGGGCCGGGGTGCGGTAGGGGATCGCCACGCCGAAGCAGCGCAGGCCCAGCGTGTTCTCCTCGCGGTCGACCGAGAAGCCCTGCTCGCGGATCTGGTGGAGTTCCTCGATGAGCTTCTCGCGGTCGGTGAGGGTGTGCTCGGTGAGCGCGGGCAGCGTCTCCGGCAGCAGCTTGCGGACCTGTTCGTCGGTGTGGGTGGCGAGCAGCGCCTTGCCGAGGGAGGTGGAGTGGGCGGGCAGGCGGCGGCCGACCCGGGTGAACGGGCGCAGGTAGTGCTGGGACTGGCGGGTGGCCAGGTAGACCACGTTGGTGCCGTCCAGGCGTGCCAGGTGGATGGTCTCCGTGGTGTCGTCGGAGAGCCGGTCCAGGGTCGGGCGGGCCGCCGCGACCACCTCGTCGCCGTCGATGTAGGACGTGCCGACCAGCAGGGCCCGCACCCCGATGCCGTACCGGGTGCCGGTCGCGTCCGTCTCCACCCAGCCCAGCTCCACCAGGGTGCGCAGCAGCATGTAGAGGCTGGACTTGGGATATCCGACGGCCTCCTGGACCGCCGCGAGGGAGTGCATACCGGGGCGGCCGGCGAAGTACTCGAGCAATTCCACGGTCCGCACCGCGGACTTGACCTGCGCCCCGCCGCCTGTCTCGCCTGCCGCCATCGCCCTTGACCCCTTCGTTGGACGGGAAACCGAAGATATAGTCTCCGACAGCATATTCATCATCAGAGACAGCGTTCAGTATATCGAACATCCCTGGTGAATGACCCGGATACTGCGGCAGAACGCAACTCATGGAGGGACCCGCGGTGGCAGCAGCACCAGTCTGGAGTGTCGACCCGCGCACCGGGAAGCAGCGCGAACAGGTTGCGGTGGAGGCCACAGCCGAGGAGGTGGACGCCGTCGTCACGGCCGCGCACGCGGTACGCGGCTCCCTCGCCGGCCGCACCGTCCGCGCCGCCTTCCTGCGCTCGGCCGCCGCCGGACTCGAAGCGGCCAAGGACCGCCTGGTCGAGGCCGCCGACGCGGAGACCGCGCTCGGCCCGGTCCGGCTCACCGGCGAACTCGCCCGTACCGCCTACCAGCTGCGGGCCTTCGCGGACATCGTGGACGAGGGCGCCTTCCTCGACGTCGTCATCAACCACCCGGACGCCACCGCCACCCCGCCCATCCCCGACCTGCGCCGCTACAAGGTCCCGCTGGGTGTCGTCGCCGTCTACTCGGCCTCCAACTTCCCCTTCGCCTTCTCGGTCGCCGGCGGTGACACCGCGAGCGCGCTGGCCGCCGGCAACCCGGTGGTCGTCAAGGCCCACCCCGACCACCCGGCGCTGTCCGAGCTGGTCGCGAAGGTGCTGCGCCGGGCCGCCGCCGAGCACGGCCTCCCGGAGGCCGTGGTCGGTCTCCTGCACGGCTTCGAGGCCGGGATCGAGCTGATCAGGCACCCGCTGATCGCCGCGGCCGGTTTCACCGGTTCGGTCCGCGGCGGGCGGGCGCTCTTCGACGCCGCCGCGGCGCGTCCGGTCCCGATCCCCTTCCACGGCGAACTGGGCTCCCTGAACCCGGTCCTCGTCACCGAGGCCGCCGCTGCCGAGCGCGGCGGCGAGATCGGCACCGGGCTCGCCGGTTCGATGACGCTGGGCGTCGGACAGTTCTGCGTGAAGCCCGGCCTGGTGCTGGTGCCGTCGGGCGCCGCGGGGGACGGGCTGGTCAAGTCCCTCACGGACGCGGTCAGCGACACCGACGCGGGCGTGCTCCTCGACCACCGGATGCGGGACAACTTCCTCGCCGGGGTCGCCGAACGCGCCGAACTCCCCGAGGTGGCGAGCCCGGTGACGCCGGGGGCGGGGGGCGAGCACACCGTCAGCGCGGGGTTCCTCTTGGTCGCGGCGGACAAGCTGGCCCAGGCGGGCGCGTACGACCTGCTCCTGGAGGAGTGCTTCGGGCCGGTGACCGTGGTGGTGCGTTACGAGGACCGTGACGAGGCGACGGCGGTGCTGTCGCGGCTGCCGGGGAACCTCACGGCGACGGTCCACCTCTCCGCCGAGGAGGCCGCGGGGGAGGGGCTCGGGGCGGAGATCCTCGCGGAGCTGACGCCGCTGGCCGGGCGCGTGCTGGTCAACGGCTGGCCGACGGGGGTCGCCGTGGCTCCGGCCCAGCACCACGGCGGTCCGTACCCGGCGACGACGTCCACGTCCACGTCCGTGGGCGGCACGGCCATCGAGCGGTGGCTGCGGCCGGTGGCGTACCAGGGGGCGCCGTCGGCCCTGTTGCCCGCGGAGCTCCGGGACGAGAACCCGCTGGGGCTTCCTCGGCGGTTCAACGGGGTGCTGGAGCGGTAGCGCCGTGGGGCGCGCGGCTGCCCCTGCGCGCCTCGAAAAGCACTGCTGACACAATCCGACCATGGACCTGGAACTTCCCGAACTCCCTTTCCCCCTCCGTACCTACGGGCCCGACGGACACTGGTTCTACGAGGACGGTGTGCTCACCGGGTGGGCCGGGGCACGGCAGGACCGGTTCGTGCCGCCCACCGGGGAGGCACTCGAACCCGCCTCGGACGCGCCCCGGCTCCTTGGGGCGCCCGAAGGGGACTTCCAGCTGATCGCCCGGGTCACCGTCGGGTTCGGTGCCGCCTTCGACGCCGGTGTGCTGTACGTCCACGTCGGCGACCGGGCCTGGGCCAAGCTCTGCCTGGAGAACTCCCCGGACGTGCCCACCGTCTGCACGGTGGTCACCCGGGGCCACTCCGACGACTCCAACGCCTTCACGGTGGACGGCAGTTCGGTCTGGCTGCGGATCAGCCGCACCGGCCGGGCACTGGCCTTCCACGCCTCCCGCGACGGGCGGAAGTGGACCTTCGTCCGGCTCTTCACGCTCGGCGGCGACAAGGAGACCGACGCCGCGCTGGTCGGCTTCATGACCCAGTCGCCGCTCGGCGAGGGCTGTGTGGTGACGTACGACCACATCGAGTTCAGGCCCGGCTGGCCGGACGACCTGCGCGACGGAAGCTGAGGGAACCGGCAGGGGCCCGGTCCTGTCCTCCCTTGCATGATCAGTGACCACGTGCACGCCCCTCGCGTCATCCGGACCGCGCTGCCCGCCGAGGCGGAGAAGATCGCCGCGCTGCACCGCCGGGCCCGGTCGACCTACTACCCGGACGGCCTGCCGGACGACGGGACCGACTGGACGGCGGCCTGGCGGAGTGCCCTGGGCCGGCCCGACGGCCAGGTGCTGTGCGTGGCCGAGGCGGGCGAGATCATCGGCATCGCCTCCTTCCGCGCCCCCGGGGGCGGTCCCGCCGTGACGGTCAAGCTGTTCCAGTTCCATGTCGACCCCGGCCGGTGGCGGGCCGGAGTCGGGCGTGCCCTGCACGCCGCCTGTGTGGAGCGGTGGCAGGCCGACGGGAAGCAGACGGCCGTCCTGGACGTGCATGTCGACAACCGGCGGGCCCAGGTCTTCTACGCCCGCCTGGGCTGGGTGCCCGACCCGGACAACCCGTCGGCCGAGGGCGACCACCACCTGTACCTGCGGTATACGGTCGGCGGGGAATGAAGCGCACTGGTTGAAGGTTCAGGTACTGGAAGACCTCTTACTACCTGGAGAGCCGAAGACATGCGCGTCGAGATCTGGAGCGACATCGCCTGCCCGTGGTGCTACGTGGGCAAGGCCCGCTTCGAGAAGGCGCTCGCCGCCTTCCCGCACCGTGACGAGGTCGAGGTGGTGCACCGTTCCTTCGAGCTCGACCCCGGTCGCGCCAAGGGCGATGTCCAGCCGGTGCTCGCCATGCTCACCAAGAAGTACGGGATGAGCGAGGCCCAGGCCCAGGCGGGCGAGGACAACCTGGGCGCGCAGGCCGCCGCCGAGGGCCTCGACTACCGCACCCGGGGCCGTGACCACGGCAACACCTTCGACATGCACCGGCTGCTGCACTTCGCCAAGGAGCAGGGCCGGCAGGACCAGCTCATCCAGATCCTGTACCGGGCGAACTTCGCCGAGGAGCGGTCCGTCTTCAGCGAGGGCACCGACCGGCTCGTGGAGCTCGCGGTGGAGGCCGGGCTGGACGAGGCGGCCGTGCGTACGGTGCTCGCCGACCCCGCCGCCTATGCCGACGAGGTCCGCGCCGACGAGCGCGAGGCCGCCGAGCTCGGGGCGAACGGGGTGCCGTTCTTCGTCCTCGACCGGAAGTACGGTGTCTCGGGCGCCCAGCCCGCCGAGGTGTTCACCCAGGCGCTCAGCCAGGCCTGGGGCGCGCGTTCCCCGCTGAAGCTCATCGACGACGGCGGTGCCGAGGCCTGCGGGCCGGACGGGTGCGCGGTCCCGCAGAACTGAGAAGCCGCAGGTCAGGCCGTACGCATAAGCGATCCTTGGCAGGTCCTGCAAGAACTTCGCGATGGACGGGGGGTGTCCCGGGCCGCAGAGTGGACCCATGGAGACCACGGAGACGTTCGAGAGCCTCGTCCGCGCCGAGTTCGCCCCCAAGAGCATCTACCTCAACACCGCCAGCAACGGCCTGCTGCCCGCCCGTACCGTGACCGCCCTGCACGAGGCGGCGCTGCTGCGGGCCGAAGGACGTCCGATCACCTCGCTGTACGAGGACGTGGAGGCGTGCCGGGCCGCCTACGCCCGGCTCGCCGGTGTCCCGGCGACCAGGGTGGCCGTGGGCGCCTCGGTCGCCGCGCACACCGGCGTGATCGCCGCCTCGCTGCCGGCCGGCGCGGAAGTCCTCACCGCCGAGGACGACTTCACCTCCGTGATGAACCCGTTCCACGTGCGCGGCGACCTCAAGGTCCGTTCGGTGCCGCTGGAGCGGGTCGCGGAGTCCGTCCGACCCGGTACCGCCCTGGTCGCGGTCAGCGCCGCCCAGTCGGCGGACGGCCGGATCGCCGACCTGCCCGCACTGCGCGAGGCCGCCCGCAGCCACGGGGCCCGCACCTACGTGGACTTCTCCCAGGCCGCGGGCTGGCTCCCGATGGACGCCGACGCCTACGACTTCACCGCGTCCGTGGGCTTCAAGTGGCTGCTCGGCCCGCACGGCGCGGCCTTCCTGGTGGTCCCCGAGGACTTCGGCGGGCTGACCCCGGTGCTCGCGGGCTGGGTCGCGGCCGAGGTGCCGTGGGACAGCTGCTACGGCCCGGTCGCCGAACTCGCCCACTCCGCCCGCCGGTTCGACCTCACCCACGCCCTGTTCACCTGCGCGGGCCTGCGCCGCTCGCTCGATCTGGTCGAGGAGCTCGGCGTGGCCGCCGTCCACACCCACGACGTGGCCCTCGCTGACCGCTTCCGGGCCGGGCTCGCGGCCCTCGGGCACGAGCCCGTGCCCGCGCCGGGCTCGGCGATCGTCGCCGTCCCCGGGCTCGGCGGCCGCCAGCCGGAGCTGAGCCGGGCCGGCATCGAGGTCTCCGACCGCGCCGGCAACCTGCGTGCGGCCTTCCACATCTACAACACCCCCGCCGACGTGGACCGCCTGCTGGACGTCCTCGGGGACTGACGGCACGGCACGGCCCGGGGGCCGCCACGACGAACGTGACGGCCCCCGGGCCGAGCGCCGAGCCAACGACACGCTCAGCGGATCGGCGTGAAGTCCCGTGCGCCGATGCTGTGTCGGACTGCCGCTGCGCGGCGGGCGGGCCGGTCGGCGGACTGGTCGGTCTCCCG